>CBKWFZ010000222.1:0-6289 GCA_966673785.1 uncultured bacterium | reverse complement strand
ATCACCAACCGTATAGACGTAGAGATAGATGAGCCCAAGGCCGATGCCGCAACCGATTCTGAACAGCAACGCCGGAATGAAAAATGTCTTAATTTCCGAACCTGCTTTACGCCAGAGCATCCACGACGCTGCCACGAGCACAAGGACATTTACATATGGAATGATACTCACGGCGAAACAGGTTTTATCAAAGATGCGCCAATATTACAATCCAGGCAACGATGGCGCGCGCAGAAGTTATTATAAAGTTCGAGCAGCGCCTGTGAATCAAACGCATCCGAACACGCAATTTGATGCATATTCCATTTCGTGATCACGCGGTTCGACTCGGGTGGGATCTGATGAAGTAATCTGACAGCCTTCTCCATCAGCCGCTGATCGTCGCGTGCGAGCGCGTAAGCTCCAAGTACGGGCACCACGGTGTTGATCACCAGATTAAACACACTGTCATCGCCCATCGTTGCTTCCTTTTTGGCCGACTTCTTTCTGAAATTATAGTGTTCCTCCCAATACGAAGATGGACGGCAACGTAGTGATTGCAGAATCGCTTCTTCATCACCGCCAAGGAACAAAGGCAGCAGCGTTGAGTGCCTGGCGAAAAAGGCTGCGAACTGCGCGATTCTTAATGTCGGGAAGTTCGCTGGGCGCAGCCGCAGGAATTTCCATTGTGTTTTGTTCATCGCCTTGTGATCAAGACGATACTTCTGCCGTAGCACATGAAACTCCCGCCGCAGCAGATGGTAATAACTATCGTCGTGGTCGTCATCAAGAAAACCGGCTACACCAAACAGCATGGCTTCCAACTGCTCCGGACGGTCACGATGTTTCATCAGGATTTTCAGAGGCAGTGCACGCGCAAGCTGAACGAACGGATCTGCATTCAAACGAAATCCGAAGTTGCGCGCCAGAAGCTGGTACGTCGTCTCTTCCCAATCTCCACGGTTCCGCGTCAGAAATTCCTTTACAAAACCTGCACGCCCCTGAAGCCGGTGAGCAAGCATGCGATCAAGCGTATTCAGTATAACGATTGGTCTGACGTGCGGCAGCGATTGCGCGCATGGTATTTCTTCGACGCTGGTTGAAAGCTCACGAAAACGTGTCAGCAACGTCGGATCGACGCGTGAACCCAGCTCAAGGGTTGGCATCGGACTTCCGTCACGCCTGAAAACCGGGGAGTCGTTACGCCATACCACATGCAGAACGACGCTGTCGTAACTGTCATCTTGGTCATGGCCGTGGAGGTACCAACCTGAGGCGTCAATGTGAATTTCAACGCTGCCGATCCAACGCAAACCGCCCACCTGAAGCTGTGCCTCCAGAAAATCTGGACCTGCGTCGGGGTTTCGGGATCCGGAAGTGAAAATCTGCAATGACTCTCCAGAGGTTGTCGACAGCTCAGTTTTGTCAAAATACTGATACTGCCACACGTAATGAAGGAAGGATTCATTCATGGCTAACGGTTTTTAAAAAGAATTACTAACAACGGCGCCTGCGCGCGAATCGAATGATATAAAGCTATAAATATTTTTCCAGACAGGCCGTCATCTCCCGTTGAACCTTTTGGGCCTCCTCCTTTGCCCGGGCGGCAAAGTCAGCACCGGATGACGCATAGATGATGGCGCGGGAAGAGTTTACCAGCAAGCCACACTGCTTATTCATGCCGGACCGCGACGTTTCTTCAAGATCGCCACCCTGCGCACCCACACCGGGAACGAGGAAAAAATTGTCGGGTGCCAATGCCCTGATGCTGCCGATCTTGTCACTTTGGGTCGCCCCCACTACAAACATGAGCTGATCCGGAGACGCCCATTGTTGCGCTTTCAGGATGACCTCTTCGTATAGCTTTTTTCCGGAGGACTGTGATTCAATCAATTGAAAATCGCGGCTGCCGCTGTTGGAGGTGTGCGCCAGCAAAATGACCCACTTGTCAGGAAATCCCAGAAATGGTTTTACTGAATCCTCGCCCATATACGGAGCCACTGTGATCGCGTCGAAGTTCAATTCTTCAAAGAATGCGCGGGCGTAGAGCTTTGAGGTGTTTCCGATATCGCCGCGTTTTGCATCGGCTATGGTTAGCATTCCTTTTGGGATATACTCCAGCGTCCGTTCCAGACTGCGCCACCCTTTTGACCCTAGCGCCTCGTAAAAGGCCAGGTTGGGCTTATAGGCCACGCATAGCTCGTGCGTAGCATCAATGATCTGCTTGTTGAATTCGAAAATGGGGTCGTCTTCAGCCAGCAAATGCCGCGGGATGCGCTCCAGATCAGTATCAAGTCCTACGCAGAGGTAGGAGCTTTTTTTCGTGATCTGCTGAAAGAGCGTGCTGCGGTCCATAACTGTTCGCGGCAAAAATGCGAAATCGCCGGGGAAGGCAAAAGCATATCGAAAAAAAGAGCAGCGGGGCTGCTCTCATAATCTTAGCGAAGATCAATAACTTCTACGCCGGGATACTTTTTAGGATCGAATGTGAAATAGCTGTCCTCGACCTTGACGTTGGGATTAAACTTGGCAATGGTGTACTTGTATTTGTTGCCACCCTTGTCAAACATCGTCCAGCTCTGGATACTCTTGTCCTTCTTGCTGATCAGCATTTTGATTTTGAAGAACTGTGCGTCTTTTTTTTCGGGGACGAGGTCAATCTCCTCGCAGACAACCCCGCCTTCCGTACGATCCTGCAGGTATAGGTACTTGAAGTTCTTTTTATAGATGTCGTAGATCTTGGATGGGTTGATATCCTCCGAGTCGGGATCGTAGTTGTCAATATTGACTTCCTTCGCAGCAGGCAGATACGTCCAGATGGTCGAACCGTTATTAATCACTTCCTGCTCAGGGAGTGAGAGCCGGAACTTGTCTCCCTTTACGGTAATCTTTCCCCTGAATTCCTCGTTAATTTTTTCGACTTCGTTAATCAGCGTATACGCGATGTTGGCTTCGAAAGCGGTTATCGCTTTATATTTCTTGCTCATTTCCTCCAGCGTCTGCAATGCTTTGGGATCATACTGGGCAAATGAGGCGATCGACAGGGTCAGGACGAAAAGAACGGAAAAAATTGTCTTCATTAGAATACGTGAGTTTTTGGCAAATTTACGATTGGTTGTGTCTTTCTTTCAGGTTAGTCAATAATTGTTCCAAACTTAGTTCGTCTTTGATCAATACTTCACGTGCCTTACTACCCTCAAACGGACCGACGATTCCCGCGGCCTCCAATTGATCGATCAGTCGACCGGCCCTGTTGTAGCCAAGTTTGAGCTTTCGCTGGATCAGGGACGTACTTCCCTGCTGATGGGCCACAATAAGCCGCGCAGCCTCTTCGAAAAGCGCATCTCTGTCGGACAGGTCGACATCCGCTGCCCCGCCTTCGTCATCGCCCTCGTATTCCGGCAGCAGATAGGCCGAATCATATCCACGCTGAGAACCGATAAAATCACAGACTTTCTCAATCTCGGGCGTGTCCACAAAAGGGCACTGGAGCCGGATGATGTCAGATCCCGACGAAAGGAGCATATCTCCCTGACCCACAAGCTGATCCGCGCCGCCGGTATCGAGAATTGTCCGTGAGTCTACTTTCGAAGTAACCCGGAATGACAGTCGGGCCGGAAAATTGGCCTTGATTACGCCTGTAATTACGTTCACCGAAGGGCGCTGCGTCGCGACCACGAGGTGTATGCCGATTGCCCGCGCCAGCTGGGCGAGACGCGCGATGGGGGTTTCAACCTCCTTTCCTGCCGTCATCATGAGGTCCGCGAGCTCGTCGATAACCAGGACGATATAGGGCAGGAACCGGTGTCCTTCCTTTGGATTCAGCTTGCGCGCCACGAATTTGGCGTTGTACTCCGTGAGATTCCGCGCACCGGCGTCTTTTAGTATTTCATACCGGTTTTCCATCTCGATACAGAGGGAATTAAGCGTGTGCACCACCTTCCGTGTATCGGTAATAATCGCCTCCTCTGCGTTCGGGAGCTTGGCGAGATAATGTCTCTCAAGTTTGCTGTACAGCGACATTTCGACCTTTTTCGGATCGACGAGTACAAATTTGAGCTGTGATGGATGCCGCTTGTAGATCAGCGATGTGAGCAGAACGTTCAGCCCGACCGACTTTCCCTGACCAGTAGCGCCGGCAACCAGCAAGTGCGGCATCTTGGCAAGATCAATGACCAGCACCTCGTTGGAAATTGTTTTTCCAAGTGCTACCGGAAGCTCCTTGTCCGTTTTTGCAAATGACTGCGTGGCAAACATGGAACGGATGCTCACCATTTCCCGGTTCTTGTTCGGTACTTCAATGCCTATCGTTCCCTTGCCGGGAATTGGAGCGATGATACGAATACCCAACGCCGCGAGGCTCAGGGCAATGTCGTCTTCCAGGTTCTTAATCCTCGATATCTTGATCCCTGCATCGGGAACAATTTCATATAGGGTCACCGTTGGACCGATGGTCGCCTTGATGCTCTGAATTCCAATCTTGAAATTCACGAGCGTTGCAACGATCCTGTCTTTGTTCTGATTCAGTTCCTCCTGCGTCACCCCCGCTTTACCGGTATCATACTCGTTCAACAATTCAAGGGGTGGAAACTTATACGAGCTTAGGTCCATCGTCGGGTCGTACAGCCCGTGCTCTTGTACCAGTTGCTCGGCAAGCTTTTCGATATCAACAGGCTCCTCAACGGTGAACACAGGTTCCTTGCTTTCAGAGGTCTCCTGTTTCTTAGCCACCGGTTTCTCAACCTCAAGACTGATCTCCATCGGGTTTGTCACCGGCACTGGTTCAACCGGTTTTGGCTTCTCCTCCGGTTTCTTTTCCTCGGGCTCGATCTGCTGCGGCCAGTTGTCACTCTCATCGGTATAGGTGGAGAAGAGCCCGTCATCTTCCTTTTCTTCAGACGTGCCCGTATCGTCATCTTCCTGTAAGATGGCATCGTTCCCCATCGGCTTCGGATCCTTCATCTGAAAGGCCGGAATGGTTGTGATGTTGAAAAAGAAGACAATAAAGATGAACAGCGACAGGATGAGAATCAGGAACGTGCCCCAGCCAAACATGCCCTCACTGATCGTCGCGAGTGTATAGCCCAGACCACCGCCCAGGAAACTCCATTCGCTCACACCGTCATTGATCATGGTCATGTAACCCAGCAGAAGACAAAGCCACAACCCGGCAAAAATGCTGAAGACCGCAAATGAAAAAACAGGAATCAATTGCCGGTTAAAAACGATCTTGAAACCAACTACAAAAAGAAGCGGCGGAATAGCGAAAGCTGCAATACCAAACCACCGGTAAATGAAGTAATGGGACGTGACCGCTCCGTATAGTCCAAGCCAGTTTTCAGCTTCCTTCCCGGATTCAAGTAAAGGACTTCCGGCGAGTCCCTCTACCACACTTTGATCAGCCTTGCCCGTGAACAGATATGACAGCAGCGAAAGAAATAGATACACACCAACGATCATCAGAAAAAATCCGCTTGCCAGTTTGAAGCGCGGATCTTTGAGAAAGGCAAAAGTGAACTTCTTTTTAGATGACTTCCCCTTCTTCTCCTTCTCAGATTTTTTAAACGTATTCGATTTATAGGTGTTCTGTGCCATCTGATCTGCAAAACTAAAGAAAAAAGCGAGAAAGAACCTGACCCGCGGGCATACTTGGCAGAACCACCCGATTTTTCTAAAAAAATTTTTGCATGCCGACGTTTCGCATTATCCCGGCCGTGACAATGGCCTTATGCGTCAGGTGTCGTGATTGAATCACCTACCCTTTGGTTTTTTTTCCCGGCTGGATAAATCTCATTAATACGAATCTTTCGCGCTGAGGTTTCCGGCACATGGAAGGAACCGGTGAACACAATAACCTTCCGGCTGAATGTCCGTTACAGTCGCTCAGTATGTCAGAATTCTTTGGCGTTCGTCGCACTTCGACGGCTTCCTTCAGCAAGATGAACCTCATTTTTGTTCGCAACCCGAAATCTTTCGCGTCTTTATTGATTCTCTTCATCGCCTGCATTCCCGTCTTCGCGCCGGGCCAGTCCGTGACGCATCGGAAAGATGCCTGGATGGCGCAGTACTCGGTTGACAGGCTATTCCATCAGGGTGAGTATACCGTGATGACAGGTGATGCGCTCGGATACGTCAGCCGGTTCTCCGGCAGCGGCGTACCGGTAAATGCGGGTTCGGGTGAGATGGATGAGGCATGGCCCGCGATCGATGGCATCGTGTACTGCGCAGTTTCTGATGGAACTGGTGGGTGGTACGTTGGTGGCGCATTTTCGCGTGCCGATACCGTTAAGGTGAATAATGCTGTTCATCT
>CBKWFZ010000221.1:0-6301 GCA_966673785.1 uncultured bacterium | reverse complement strand
TTGCTTTATCGAATTCGTCGGTAAGAATATGACAATATGCCTCTTTCAGCTTAAGTGCATCTCCTTCTTCCAGGCCATACACACGTGTAACCGTGTAAGCGCCCGCATTCTGCAAATCGATCTTTTTATCGATCCAGGTTTGTTGGCCTCTGAACGCGTTGTCGTTAAGCTCCGTATTCCGGATCACTTTGTGGAAATCCGAGAAAGCACGGCTGAAATCACCGTCGTCGGTAAGGTAGATGCCGCGGAGGAACAGCGCCATTGTGTGGTCCGGGCTCACGGAAAGCAGCGAAGTCAAGTCTCTAACACATTGATCGCGGTTTTTCTCGTGCGCCAGAATTCCGCGAAACAGCAGCGCAGTCTTTTGAAGGGAATCGTAAATCAGCACGCGGTCGAGGTGTTTTAATGCCAGATCGACATTCTTTTTGGCGACGAGATCCAGGAGCGAAAGCATGATGCGAGCATCGTGAAAAAGGCTGTCCGCGCTGACGCAGTCACGGAAACTACCCGCTGCAATCCGGGGCTGGTTCTGATTAAGATTGATCTCGCCACGAACGTAATGACCTGCGGGTTTCGATCTGTCGAGACGTATCGCCTTATTTATGGCGCGCTCACTGTCGTCATGCAGGCCGTCGAGATGAAGGATCTTTGCAAGCTCGACATTAGCCTCGTAGCTGGCAGGATTCAAATCGAGAACTTTATCAATGTCTTTTTTGGCCGCCAACAACTTCTGCTGATTTTTCCGTGCCGCGGCGCGAAAGTAGTATGCCTGCCAGAAGTCCGGTGCCTTTGCAATCACGTCTGAAAACGCGCTTTCCGCGATGTCAAATTTTTCTTCAAGCAGATTATTCAGACCCTCATTGAAATCCGCCTGCAATCCGGCGTCCATCTTCCAGTCAACCTGAATCTCCTCATGCGCCCATATCCTTGCCTTTGAGAATTCCTCGAAAGCTGCGGAGAACATTTCATTCTGTCCGGACGCGATGCCGGTGACAACCGTAAACAGCAACGCGATAAACGCCTTTAATTTCATGACAACTTTGTGGTTTTCGAACAAGGAGAGGGAAAACAAAGATACTTCGAAAAGCGACACCGGAAAAGACCGACGTCATCCCCACTGTCGTATTTTATCAGTGTTTGATGCCTCGCGGATTTTAGCGTATGTCTACATCCTGCCAAAAAACTCCAAAAACTCAGTCTTACGATTCGGTGCAACGTCGAGCTCCCGGTTGTTCTTCATCGTGACCGTGCCACCCTTACCCTTTGTGTACCGGATCACAAATGCCGGGTTGATCAGCCATGACCGATGAATACGAAAGAACGAATGCGCCTTCAAGACGTCTTCTACAAACTTTAGTGTCCGGCAGATCAGCAGCTCCTTTCGGTCATCAAAATGAAACCGCGTGAAATTGTCTACAGCCTCGCAAAACATAATCTGGCTGACCGGCACGACTTCAAACCCTTCCATTGTCGGAAGCATAATCTTTTGATTCGCCGGAGTCCCGTTCACGCGAAGATTTTCCAGCAGCACCGAAGCGTGACGCAGGTAGTCTTCGCGTTGACGTTCCTGCTGAATTTTCGTTACCGCCCGCACGAGTTCATCAATATCAATGGGCTTGAGCAGGTAGTAAGCGGCGCTTTGATTAAGCGCCTGAATTCCGTAGGAGTCAAATGCAGTTACGAACACCGTTTCAAACGTTACGGGGTCGGCTTTCTGAAGGAGATCAAACCCGTTGCCGTATGGCATCTCAATATCGAGGAAAACCACATCGGGATTATGTTCCCGAATAGCGGCCAAACCGGTACTTACTGATTCTCCGAAACCACAAACCGAAACGTCGGGACAGTACCGCGTGAGATAACCCGCGAGAATTTCGCGACTATCTTTTTCATCATCGACAATTACAGCCTTAAGCATATACTTTGCTTGTTTGAACAACAGGAACATGTAAGGTTACTACCGTACCGCCATCATCGGGCAAATCAGAAATTTCAACACTGCAACGGCTTCGGTACACGGAGTTTATGATATCAAGGCGTTCACGGATATTCTTAAGACCCGTAGACTGGTGCTTCTGCTGATTCTCCGTTTTCAGTTCGGCGGAACGACGCCGGCCGATCCCGTTGTCTGATATTCTGATCACGATAGCATCCGCCTCCTGCCCAATGAAAACTGACAGAAACCCTTTCGATTCGCGATAACGAAGTCCGTGCCAGACCGCGTTTTCAATGTACGGTTGAATCAACATCGGCGGAATTTCGACCACCTCGCTGTTTATGGATTCATCGACGACAATTTCGTAGTCGAACTTATCCCGAAAGCGGTAATGTTCCAGCTTAAGATAAAGTGAAATAATCTCCTTCTCCTTGTTCAGCGGAATGAAGTCGAGCTGACTGTTCTCCAGTACCAGACGCATAAGACGCGAGAACTCGGTAAGAAACCGGTTCGCCGCGCGTTCATCCTGTTGTGCCACAAAATGATTCACGGAGTTCAACGCATTAAAGATGAAATGCGGGTTCATCTGGCTTCGTAGTGATTTCAGGGCCAGAAGCTGGTTCGCTGTTTTACTGGCACGCGCACTACGATAAATGAAGAATGACGTTACACCGATTACGACGATGATGATTACAAGCCCATAGATAATGAGCTTCTGCCTGAAAACCATCGCCTGCGCCAGTTGCTCCTCCTGTTTGCTGATTGCTATGTACGATGAAATTTCACCGATGTCCCGCTGCGTACGAAGAATATCTGCTCTTTCCTGAACCCGCTTCGCGACCTCATCCTCGTTTCGTGCAACTGCGTCGCTATACTTTCGGTATGTAGCAAGTGCCTCCGCGGTATTTCCGTAGTCGCGGTGCAACTCAGCAAGTGAAAGCAGAGCGTCGGCCTGCTTCTTCGGATCTGAAATCGTATCGGCAATCAACGCGGCGTCCTCCAATTCCCGGAAAGCCTCGGTCGCGTTTCCTTTTGCGATCAGGGTATTGCCGAGTTCAACCTTATCACGGGCGACTTCTCCGAAATTCTTCACGTCGGTATTATAATCGATTGACGAATTGAGCAGTTCAATTTTTTCGTCGTATCGTTTTTGTTCCTCAAGCACCTGAGCGATATCATCTTTCGCACTACGCATTTCTTCTTCCTGGGCCTTCGGAGCAGCGCCGGCACTGGAGCGCAGGTTATCCTGCATCGCGCGCAAATTCCGAACAGATTCCTCGACCTGATTCGTGCGCGCGTAAATGCGGGCGCGTTGGTTGTCGACCCGGGCCTGCTGAGCGGGAGAGATACCAACCTTGCCCTGGTCAATCGATGCTAGGGCCTGCAGCGCCTCGTCATAACGGCCCTGACGATAGTACACCTCGGACTTATCAATCGCTGCTTTCACCCTTGTTTCAGTATCGGGGTTCATTTTCCGAAGCTCTTCAAGATTTTCAAGCGCACTTGCATATTGACCCAGTTCGAGATTGGCTTTTGCCAGTCCCGACAACGCCGCCGCTACCGGCGCCACGGTAACCGTTTTCAAGGTCATGAGCTTCGCGTATGCCTGAAGAAAATTATCCCTTGCAAGCTGCCACTCGGCGATACCAATATTAATTTCACCCATCAGGATATAACAACGGCTTTCGGCAACGACGTCCTGCCGGATGAGACTTATCGCCAGCGCTTCCTTAACACGTTCAAGCGCTTCGGGTGGAGATGACTTTTGCAAGGTAACGGCCTCTTCGAGTAAGGCATTCATTTGTTGAACGCTCGCGTCACGCTTCAGAACGTTATAACTCTCGCTCTTCTTCGATTTCTGAGAGAAGACCGGGCCGTACACCAGGACGATGAGCATAACTGCGACAAGTCGGACCATAACTGACTTAAAAATCACAAGTTAATACTTAATTTTTTGACCGTTTTGAACACAAATGAGCCGAAACGGGTGCTTCCCGAAGTGATCCTTCCACTTCACCCATTGGAAGGTCGCCGTTACTAAGTCGTCGTATCTTATCCGCTTTTTTCACGTGAAGTTTACCAGGAAACTGAACCGAATATGAAAGCTTTAATTGGTAAACACATCTTCACGAACGCATTTGCATTATTCCTCGCTTTGTCAGCCGGAATGGTGAATGCAAACACGAAACCGGCAGGCGCCGATCCGGACCCAAGGGGTCAGAGCATCATGCTTGCCTTGCTCCTCGACACAAGCAATAGTATGGATGGCCTCATCGAGCAGGCCAAATCACAGCTTTGGCGCATTGTGAACGAACTCGCACAGGCACGTTGCGGTGATGGCACTAAACCCGACATACGGATCGCCCTGTACGAGTACGGAAACGACAGGCTGCCATCCTCGGAAGGCTACATCAGGCTTGTCAGTCCGTTGACCAGCGACCTCGATCTGATCTCGGAAAAACTTTTCAGTCTGACTACCAATGGCGGAAATGAGTACTGCGGACACGTTATCCGCACGTCCCTCCGTCAACTCGAGTGGACGACATCAAAGGCGGATCTGAAAATGATCTTCATCGCAGGAAATGAGCCGTTCACCCAGGGCGAGGTCCCTTACGCCGCGGCCTGTGGTCTGGCCAGGGAAAAGGACGTCATTGTTAATACAATCTTCTGCGGTGATCACACAGAGGGGCTACGTACCGCCTGGAAAAACGGCGCAGATCTCACCGGAGGAACGTATATGAGCATCGAACAGAATAGTCGCACCGTCTATGTCCAGACACCCTACGATGCAAGGATCGACGTTCTTAACGACGAGCTGAATCGCACCTATCTGTACTATGGATCACAGGGCAAGGCGAAGAAAGAGCTGCAGTCGGCGCAGGATCAGAACGCAGCGAGCTATGGTCAGGCGAATAAGGTTGAAAGAACGATATCGAAGTCATCGCATGCCTATAAGAATTCAGGCTGGGACCTCGTTGACGCGGCGAAAGACGATGACAAAGTAATTGCAGAAACAAGTGAAGCGGAGTTGCCATCGGAGATGAAAGGAATGACCGTTGAACAACGGAAGCAGTATGTTCAGAAGAAGAGCGCCGAGCGCACCAGGATTCAAAAAGAGATCCAGGAACTGAGTATGAAGAGGCAGGAATACATCAAGACAAATTCACAAACGGAAAGTACGTCGATGCTGGATAAGGTGCTGATCGATGCAATCAAGAAGGAAGCAAAGTCGCGGAATCTTTCGTGGTGAGTGGGTCCGTTGGCTGAATCATGACTGCCGGGCATTGCACAAAGCGATCGCCCGGCAGCGTTTTTTTGAAAGACCCTTTATTTTTGGCGCCGCCGCCAACGTCTTACCATAATAAACAGCACAACCATCAAAACCGGGATGCCGATATAAATGAGGATGTTAACCGGGTCGGAAAAATCAACGGGCTCTGACTGATGGGGTATCCCCTTTGGAATCTGAGCGGCAACCAAGGCGGGTATCAGTAAACAGAATGAAATCAGGAGATTCTTCAGCATGATACAAATGCATTAAAACCGCATGCCGGACAGTGATGTGATAATCAAGTTGTTCGATTGTAATATATTTGTTGCCATTCTTTTAAAAACGGTGCTCTGATGGTCAGATTAGGGGTGTTTTTGCTATTTGTCGCAATCTCGATTGGCGCGTTTGCACAATTTTCGACGATCGAACCTGAAAACCCGCTGCCGCGTGTCGGGCAATCGGTCAACCTGTTCATTACCCTTGACAAAACGGACCTGTCTGCTCTTGAACGAAAAGAAAACCTGACCGGTGCTGAAACAGATGAAATGCATTCGAACCGGGTTGGCCGTGGTTCCCTAAAGATCACGGAAGTATTTCCGGATACAGGCAACATTGTGATCGGACCGTTCACTTTTGTTGTGGCCGGAACAGCGTATGTCACGAACTCAATCGAGCTGACGGTCCGTCCTGCTCTACCCGACGCGTCACGCGAGGGACTCTGGGTGAGTTGCATCCGCCTCAACAATCAGTATTATGTTGTTGTCGAGCAACGCGTGCCAACTGCATTCAGGCGCGACAGTGACGACCCCAACACGATTACATTAAACAGCTCGGAAGTTGAATTTGCAGAGCTTGACACCGAAAAATTGCTCGATCGCGGACTTGAACTTATCTCAAGCAGCGAAAGCACGGACAACCAGTTCCTGGGAAAGGACATCAGCACCGGCGTTGTTGCGTACAAGGTCGCCTCATACAAATTCCGAGCTTTGAAAAATTTCCCGGGCAGTATAAAGATCGATCGTTCATTTTTTTCACGACTGCCAAGGCATGCACGAATTGAGGAAGCGATACTGAAATGATCAGGATTAAAGGTT
>CBKWFZ010000220.1:0-6337 GCA_966673785.1 uncultured bacterium | reverse complement strand
GCTGCCTCGCCAGCGGTTCATTACCTGTATGAAAAGCTGCCTCCGCATTCATCAGGAGGATATCTGAGTAGCGAAACTTGCGGACATTCGACGGACTGTCTTTCCCATCGTTCGGCCTTAGCGCAGGCTCCACCGCTGCTTTGCGATTCAAGTACCCGGTTTCATTCTGCGTCGCATCAATAACCTGAACCTCGCCCTGAACAACGTCGCCATCGGCGTAAACGGTACACTCGAGACGTGGATCAAGCGCTTCGAACTCATCGACAAGATCCTGCGTAGGATTATTAAATCCCCATCCCCACGTGCTGCGGTTACTTTGAATGATGTTATTGGCAGTACCGGTCTTGATCGGGCCATATCCCCCCGTATTTTCAACGAACTGAATCTCGAAAATAGATTCGGAGTTGTTCTCTCCTTCGTTCTCGAAGATCGTCGCGTAGTTCTGCGCAAGCTTGTATTGCCCCGAACTGATCACCTGGTTTGTGAGATCGAGAACATCCTGCCAGGTATGACCTGCACCGTTCACAGTTCCCAGCTGGTACATCACTGCACGCGCATGATACGAAAGTGCGGCGCCCCTTGTCGCGCGACCTCTATCGTCTGCGGTATACTCCGCTTTCTCCGGAAGCAGGATGGCTGCCTGTTCAAGATCCGCTTCAATCTGGGCATACACATCAGCAATAGAAGACCGCTCGATACTACCCCAGCCCGATGGCGGAAGCGGTTCGGTCATAAGAGGCAGTCCTCCGAACTTCGTTACCAGATTGAAATAGAAGTATGCCCTGAGAAAATACGCTTCACCCAGAAGGCGGTTTTTTAAGCTTTCATCAAATGTTGCTTTATCCAGGTTGAATATCGCCTGGTTTGCGCGGAAGATACCAGCGAAGTTATTATTCCATAAACTCGAAGATTCGCCGAAGCTCGTAAGAATCCGCCATTGTTCAAGTTCCTTCAACGCCGTATAGTCACCGGGGGTGCTACCCTTCTTCGAGTCATCCGAAAGCAAATCTCCCCACATCCATTCATAATTGTGTCCGGAGTTCTTTCCTCCTTCATCCCACGCCGCCGCGTCGTAAATCGCGTTGACGGCGAGTATTGCGTTTTCCGGATCATTATAAAACACTTCTTCCGTCTGAACCCCAAGCGGTTCCCGTTCCAGGAAGTCACTGCATGCCTGTGTGACCGCCATTGCGACGCAAATCAAAACAGAAAACTTTATCTTGTTCATAATCTCTTTCATTAGAATGTTACGTTGACACCGCCGATGATCGTCTTCGCCTGCGGATAATTAGCGAGATCAACACCATAGAAAAACGGACTGGAGTATAACGACCCAAACTCAGGATCGAATCCCTTGTATGACGTACGCCTCCAAAGATTGTCTGCCGATGCATAAATGCGCACCGAACGCAGTTTCAACCTTTCGACCAACGACGCGGGCAAACGATAGCCGATTTGAACGTTCCTTAATTTGATGAAGGAGGCGTCTTCGACGTAACGGTCCGAAAAACGCATGTTGTCATTTCGATTTTGTTGTGTCATCCTCGGTTCGTTAGAAGCCGTGTTTTCCGGTGTCCAGCGGTCAAGTCTGTTGCGGGTTGAATTCTGAAGGCCAGTAGGCGATTCGTTGAATCCAATCAGCGAGTTTACTGCCTCGTTCCCAAAGCTGGCATAAAGGAATGCCTTGAAGTCAAAACCCTTGTACTCCGCGCCCAGACTCAGGCCCGTTGTGAAATCGGGATATGCATTTCCCAGATCAACGCGATCACCCGGGTTGATTATCCCGTCGCCGTTGGTATCAACAAATTTTACGTCGCCTGGAGCGGCTAACGGTTGCAATGCGACCCCGTCGCTGTTAACATGCGCATCAAGCTCCTCCTGTGAATTGAATATACCGTCGGTCCTGTATCCGAAAAAGAACGGGAAAGGCATGCCCTCCATTACTTTGGCGGTGTTCCCGACTTTGCTTACACTACCCGCCTCATAGGGTTGGCCTCCCCCAAGATTGACCAGTTCGTTCCTGATGAATGACCCGTTCAGTCCTATGTCGAACTTTAGATCACCAACCTGACCGTTGTAGAGGATATTGAACTCAAAACCTTCGTTTCTCATCGTGCCGGCGTTCGCATTAGGGGCATACGCGCCTACGTACTCCGGAACAGGGATTCCGACAATCATATCTTCGGTATCGCGGATGAAGTATTCAAGGGTAACCGTAAGCCTGTCGTCGAGTAATCCAATGTCTGCCCCGACGTTGCTCATGTTCGATGATTCCCACACAAGCTCGGGGTTACTCAACCGGGTAGGTATCTGGCCTTCAACCGGCTTGTTATTGAAAGAATAACGTTGCCCATTGGTAACCTGCGTCACAAAGTCGGCCGGACCGACAACGGATTGATTTCCCACCTCGCCATAACCTCCTCTTAGTTTCAGATTCGAAAGCCAGTTGACATCATTCAGGAACGGTTCATTCGTGACGTTCCATGCGACGGCGAACGAAGGAAAGAAGCCCCACCGGTTAGCTTTTGTAAAGCGCGATGAGCCGTCATACCGACCGGTGGCCGTAAAAAGGTACTTGCTCTTATACGAATAGTTCAACCGTCCGAAATACGACATCAAAGTAGTGACAGAAACGCCGCTGGACGTTTGTGAATTGATCTCCTTCGCTCCACTCAGGTACATCTGGCTTTTGATGTTTGGCACGCTATACGCGGTGGCATTAATCCCGTCCCAATTGGAATAGTTAGCCTCCTGGCCGACCATCAGATTGAAGCGATGCGTATCATTGATGGTTTTCTCATAGGTCACGAAATTCGCCCAGTTCCAGTTGAAAGACGTACCGCGACTTTCATCAAGCTGACTTCGTTCACGTCTTTCGGAAGACAGCCCGAGATAGTCGGTGCGAATCGAGAACTGCGGAAAATATCCGCGGCTGTGATTAAACGAAAGATCATTGGAAAAATTCGACCGGATCGAAAGTCCCTCAAGCAGCTTCCATTCGGCCCACAAATTTGACACAAGCTTGTGCTGATTCCATCCCTGATTCTTCAACTCATCAACTATACGCGCGCCATTGTTTGACTGCGAGAAAAGCTGCGTGGGTCCCCACTGATTCCACAATGGATCACGATCATAAGCGGGAATGATTGGAGAGGCGCCAATGACAGTCGGCAGCACACCGGAGTACTGATCTCCATTATAGTTTCCCACGATTGCGCGGAGATAAGAAACATTAACACCGGCGGTAAACTTTTCACTAAGCTTGAACTCATTGTTCAGCTTGATAAAAAACTTCTTAAGATGGGTGTTCTTGATACTCCCCTGCTGATCGAAATACGTAGTCGAGAACCTGTATTTGTATTTGTCAGTGCCTCCCATCGCATCAAGACTATAATTCTGTATGGGAGCAGGGTTAACCATAACTTCCTCCTGCCAGTCTGTTCCCCTGAGATTGTTATCAATAACGTATCGGAACATCGCATAGTCCTGCGCCGGTAACGTGGTCTCAACATCTACGCCGTCGTTGGTCCACGCTTCCATGTACAGCTGTGCGTATTCGCTTGCATTCAGAAGATCGAGCTTCTTCACGGGTTTTTGAATACCCACATACGCGTTAAAGTTGAACGTAGTCGTGCCCTCTTTCCCTTTCTTGGTGGTGATGAGAATAACACCATTAGCTCCACGATTTCCGTAGATGGCTGCGGCCGATGCGTCTTTCAGAACTTCCATCGATTCAATGTCACCAGGTGCAAGGAAGCTGATGTCGCCGGTAGGGAACCCATCAACGACGTAAAGAGGATCGCTGTTATTCATGCTGCCGACACCGCGAATCCGCACTGTTGTACCGGCTCCGGGGCGGCCCGAATTGTTGATCACCTGCACACCGGAAACACGTCCCTGCAGGGCATTGTTTACGTCAATGGTGGCTACTTCCTGAAGCTTCCGTGGACTCACGCTGGCGACAGAACCGGTGACGTCGCTTTTTTTCACGACGCCATATCCCACCACGACGACTTCGTCAAGGGAGGTAATATCCTCATCCAGCACTACGTCAATACTGGACTGGCCGTTGATGGCTACGTCTTTTGTCGAATAGCCGATGAAGCTGAATGTTAACGTTCCGGATGCCGGGGCTTCGATCGAATAGCTTCCATTCGAGTCGGTAACCGCCCCCTGCGTGGTTCCTTTCAACAGAACGTTCACTCCGGGAATTCCCTGGCCAGTCGCATCCGATACGGTACCGGACACAACGTTCTGTGCATACGCCCATGGCGAAAGAACAAGGCACCATAGGAGCATCCATCCTGCCTTACCGGGAAAATTTGGTAAAGGGTTTCGTCTCATAAGAATTGATTTGGGTTTGATTTAGTTTAATGCGATTCACCGACGCTGATCGGAGACAACGCGACGATGAAATTCCCGCTTCACAAACGATTCCATCAAGGGTAAACTGCTCAAAGGAAGGGGACGATTGTTCCCCACGCTAAAAACGGCCACTGGAGCGTGATTGGGCCACATTGAGATCGGTCGAAACAGGATTGGGGAAGCAAGCTGATACAGAATCCGTTGATGGATGAGATGCCTGTCTTCGTTGCGGCCAGAATCGGATCACTCAATGATCGATCCGGTTGCGGCATAACTCCCGGATGGAGGCACTCGCGGTTGCAGGAACACTTTGGCAAAAGTCCACAAGTGTTCGAAGGGGTGACACTTTCTTACCCGAAGCAGTCCGAAGGCATCCGTGCCAGTATCGCCAAGATGCCACCCCGGATACGTTACTTTCAACGAAAGTCAATCTTCACCGGAGAAAACCCTGGGGACATGAAGCAAGATCCTTTGGGTAAGAATTGCTCAGAATCTTACGCGCCGATGTAGCGAACAGGCAAGCAAGGAAAACAGAAGGGTGGGGGATAGAGCCTTATAAACTATTCAGCACCAAAAAACTTGCCGTTTCGGGACGACATGAAGGTTCCCGATAACAAAAGTGAAGGGATCGAACTCATCCCAAACGGGAGAAACCCGCTATCCTCCTTTGCCGTAACCCGTGTACCCTGTAGGATATGTAGTGTCCTGAAGCCAAAGCATCCGTGCTCCTTTGATACATGAGAAATAGGCATCGTAGATTCTGGGTTTGCCTTCAATATCGGAGAACTTTATCTGCCAGTTCGAGACCATCGAAAATGTACCGGAAGACTTTGCCCCCTGGAACTTGAGGTTCCCAACCATCCCGCTTGCAGACTTCAGGTCCCAACTGTAGGATCCGCCCTTGAAATCAAATACCTGTGTTGAAGAATGCGAACTCATGCCGGCATCCGCTCCAGTATAAACATTGACATATTGCGTCATCCCTGAAAAGTTATTCGTCCATTTACCCTCAAGGTCCGAGGCTGCAACGGCAAAACGGTTATACCCGGCCAGCTTTTGTAAAGGCTCCCAGATCCGGGAATCCACATAATAGTCAACGGTATTAATGTCGATCCCAAACATTTTGACAAATGAGGACTTATTGGGAGAAATAATTTCAATCCAGCCGCTTCCCCCTCTTTTGAAGAGTGCGACGTATGAGCGTTTTCCTGAGAGATTATCTGTCAGGTCCGCGGAAATAAAGTATGGCCGTTCAGAGTCAAGGCTACCGCGAAATTGAAAATAGTTTTGCATGCTCCGGTACCTCGGCGAAATCAGCGTGTTCCATGCGTTTTGGCCGATAGTCGCATAGTCGGCGCTTGAAATATCAATCCGGTTAGTAGGATAGTGAAGCAATACTGCTACATCTCCTTTTGAAACCATTACCCAATCGTCGTGAACCGTGCTTGTCCAGCCGTCGTCGAAGTTGCTTACCGTGAACTGAAAGCCTCCTGGTGCTGGCTTCGCAGATTGATCCACACTTTTCTTTTGAGCAGCGTCGGTAGGCGGCAGTTCAATTGCTGTGTTTGTAGTCGACACGGGCCGGAAATACCACGCATTATTGAATGTAGTATTGTTCCCAAACGGACCGTCGCGTTCCGTTACCTTCCCGCCTGCCTGTAATACGAGGTTCCATTCGGTTATGCCGGAGAAATAGTGCATGGTATATTGATAGGTCACCTTTTCCAATGCTCTCTTCTGCGTGCTTATCAGTTTATCAAATTTGTCGGTGCCTGATTTTTTGCTCCACGATTCAATAACGCTTTGTTGTGGATTGATCGTAAGGTCATTGCCATGAACAAGATACGTTCCATGCTCGCGTATAAGAAGTATTTTGTCGTACGATGATCTGAATGTGTTTGCCACAAAGGAATACGTCCCATCCTGATTAAATGTGTATTGCTGCTTACCATACCCGGCGTTTCCAGCCGAA
>CBKWFZ010000219.1:0-6345 GCA_966673785.1 uncultured bacterium | reverse complement strand
AACCGGGGTACGCGTAATTGATACCCTGGTCCCGATAGCCGAAGGCGGAACAGGCTTCATACCGGGGCCATTCGGGACGGGCAAAACCGTCCTGCAGCATGCCATATCCAAACAGGCATCCGCCGACGTCATTATTTTCGCGGCGTGTGGCGAACGCGCAAATGAAGTCGTGGATGTGTTCACCGAGTTTCCGGAACTTGACGATCCGCATACGGGCCGGAAGCTGATGGAACGTACCGTTATCATTGCCAACACGTCAAACATGCCCGTCGCCGCGCGCGAGGCCTCAGTGTACACCGCGATGACGCTTGCCGAGTACTACCGTAATATGGGCCTTAAAGTGTTGATACTGGCCGACTCGACATCGCGCTGGGCCCAGGCGTTGCGTGAGATGAGCAACCGGTTGGAGGAACTGCCTGGTCCTGATGCCTTTCCGATGGACCTGACGGCGGTCATTGCAAACTTCTACGCCCGCGCTGGTTATGTCTATCTGCATAATGGAAAAACAGGTTCAATAACGTTTCTGGGCACCGTTTCTCCAAGTGGTGGAAATCTCAAGGAACCCGTTACCGAAGCGACGAAGAAAGCAGCGCGTTGCTTCTACGCGCTTTCTCAACGGCGGGCAGACCAGAAACGATACCCTGCTATCGATCCAACCGAAAGCTACTCGAAATACCTGGAGTATCCTGAGGTTCAAAATTACCTTCATGAACACGTTTCTCCACGATGGGTGAACGAGGTGGTCAGGTTAAAAGATATTCTCCTTCGGGGACGGGAGGTTCGCGACCAAATCAACATCCTCGGCGATGACGGTGTCCCGCTTGAATACCATGTTGACTTCTGGAAAGCGGAAGTCATCGACTTCATAATTCTCCAGCAGGACGCCTTTGACACTATTGACGCAATGACGCCCATTACCCGTCAGCGATATATGCTTGAGCTTGTCCTTGGTATTTGCCAGACGTCTTTCGACTTCCGGGATTTTGAAGAGGTCGGCACGTTCTTCAAACGCATCATCAATAAGCTCCGGCAATTGAATTACAGTCCCTATGAAAGCGAAACGTTCCGAAAGTTGGTGCAGGAAAACGACGAGATCCTCAACGAAAAACGAACCGCCTGATCATGCAATACCGAGCCTTCCAACCAATATTCTATAACATCACACGCATCAACAAGGCGACGTGCGAGCTGCAATGCAAGACTGCCTCGTATGACGAACTGGCAATCGTTCATGGCAGGTTGGCGCAGGTCGTGAAGATCATCAAGGATCGCGTAACGCTTCAGGTATTTGCCGGCACGGATGGCATTCCCACCAATGCAGAGGTAACGTTTACGGGGAAACCTCCGGTGCTCAAAGTGTCGGGCGATCTGGCCGGGCGATTTCTGAACGCCTATGGCAAGCCCATCGACAATGGCCCGGAAGTGCAGGGAGAGTCGCGTTCGATCGGTGGCCCATCCGTGAACCCTACGCGACGAAAGCAACCATCCGAACTGATCCCGACAGGCATTGCGGGCATCGACCTGAACAATACGCTCGTTACCGGGCAGAAGATACCCTTCTTCGCAGATCCGGAGCAACCCTACAACCAGGTTATGGCTGACGTCGCCTTACGTGCCAGGGCAGATCGCATCATTCTCGGTGGAATCGGTCTCCCGCATGACGACTATCTTTTTTACAGAAACCTTTTTGAAAACGCGGGCGCCCTCGATCGCATTGTTTCCTTCATCAACACAACGGAAGATCCCAGCATAGAGCGGCTGCTCATACCGGATATGGCCCTGACCGCCGCTGAATATTTTGCCGTGGACCGCAACGAAAAAGTTCTTGTCCTGCTTACAGACCTTACGTTGTATTGCGACGCGCTGAGCATCGTAAGTAACAACATGGATCAGATCTCATCCAAGGACAACATGCCCGCTTCCCTTTACAGTGACCTGGCAAGGCTGTATGAAAAGGCGGTGCAGTTTCCGGCTGGCGGATCAATAACGATCATCGCAGTCACGACACTGTCAGGCGGAGATATTACCCATGCTATTCCGGACAACACCGGGTACATCACCGAAGGTCAGTTGTTCCTGAGACGTGATACGGAGATCGGAAAAACAATCGTTGACCCTTTCAGAAGTTTGTCAAGACTAAAACAACTTGTCATCGGCAAGAAAACACGTTCCGATCATCCTCAGGTTATGAATGCAGCGGTGAGACTTTATTCGGACGCCGCTAACGCCAGAACGAAACTCGAGAACGGGTTTGACCTCAGCGATTATGACAAACGATGCCTCGGCTACGCAAAAGAATACAGCGAAAAACTGCTCGCGATAGACGTAAACATCGGGGTCGACGAAATGCTCGACACGGCGTGGCGCCTTTTCGCAAAGTATTTCTCGGTGGATGAGCTTGCTATCAAGCAGGATTTGGTTGATCGATACTGGAAGCCTTTCAGCAATGGCAATTAGTTTTAAATACAACAAAAGTTCCTGGTTTGAGCTCCGCACACAGCTGGGCATCCGGGAAAAGGCATTGCCAACGCTGAAGAGCAAAGAGGCTGCATTGCGCGTAGAGGTTCTCAGAATAAAAGCGAAAGCGCAGGAACTTGACAAGGAATTAAAGCGTCGTACTTCCGAAGCTGAAAACCTCGCGAGACTCTGGATGGAATTTGAAGAGGGTCTCGTGAAAATCAAATCGGCTTCGTACAAGACCCGCACGATAGCCGGAGTCAAAATACCGGTTCTCGACAAGCTTGAGTTTGAGCTGGCCGACATAAGTCAGTTTCATAAGCCGGATTGGTTTCTCGACGGAATTCATATTCTGAAAGAGCTCACCCGCCTCTCAGTGATGCAGGACGTTGCCAATCGCGCCACGCAAACCCTCGAACATGCGCGGAAGAAGACCACCCAAAAAGTGAACCTTTATGAAAAGGTACAGATCCCCGAATACCAGGAAGCGATCTGGAAAATCAAGCGCTTTCTTGAAGACGAGGAAAATCTGGGCAAAGCAGCACAGAAGATTCTGAAGCGAAGAAATTTTGAAAATGTTTCGTCATGATCGTGCCTATGTCAAAATATGGCCTGATCCTGTTTCACAATGACAAAGACCGTATCGTTGAAAAATTGATGGACCTTGGTGTCGTTCAGATTTGCCAGACCGGGAATGAAAAGGAGCCGGAACATTCATCTGCGATCATCCGCGAAATAGAGGAAGCGATACGACGTTTCTCCCGAAGGAAAAAGGAAGGAGTGGAACCGGAACAAGTTACTGACTTCGAGTTCGCCTCGTTGGAGGAGGTCGCTTTGATGGAGCAGGAACTTGAGCGGTGTCTGAATGAAGCGGAGGCGCTTACAATGGAAATAAAACTTCTCGAACCGTGGGGTAACTTCGACCCGCAGGTTGTGAGGAAGATGGAAGAGGCAACGCAACTCGAAGTCAAGTTTTTCGAGTTTCCGGAGAATCGTTTTGATAAAAAATGGATGACCGATTATGCCTTGCAGATAATCAACCGGAGAAATAACAATGTCTATTTTATAATCCTGCAAAAGCCCGGTGAGGAACTTCCGCTTTCGCCGATAGGAATGCCAAACGCGTCGCTGGAAGAGTTGATGCAAAAACGAATCACCGCTCTGAACAGGGCCGCACAGCTCGACACTGAGCTCGACCGTTACGCATCCAGGCTTACCAACGGACTGAGCTATAAACTGGCCGAAGCGAGGGATGAAGTGGATCTGGCTAAAGCGAGATCGAACGTCCTGGCCATGGAAAACAACGCGATTGGTGTAGTCACCGCGTGGTGTCCGGTGCATCTCGAACCGGAACTGGAACGATTCCTTCATTCGGAACAAATTGTTTACAACAAAGTTACCCCGGACGAAAGCGATGTACCCCCGGTGCTGCTGCGAAACAACTGGTTTGCGCGGCTGTTTGAGCCAATCGGCGCATTGTTTTCACTGCCACGATACAATGAGCTTGATCTGACGATCTTTTTCGCCCCGTTTTTCCTTTTGTTTTTTGGCCTCTGTCTTGGTGATGCAGGATACGGCGTCGTGATTCTTGTCGGTGCTACCTTATTCAGGCTGAGACGGAAAAAGACGTACGCCGGTTATCTTCCGCTGATCCAGCTTTTTGGTGTTTCGACCATAATAGCCGGCGTGATTTCAGGTACGTTTTTCGGAATTGAAATGAAGCATCATGATGCCTTCAAAAGCTGGAGCAATCTCTTTCTCAATCAGGATCAGCTCTTTCGCCTCGCCTTGGTAATCGGATTCCTGCAGATTCTGTTTGGCCTTGGCATCCAGGTGTTCAGGCGCTGGCGCTACCAAGGCTTGAAGTTCGCA
Organism: uncultured bacterium; assembly: GCA_966673785.1. GTDB lineage: Bacteria > Bacteroidota > Bacteroidia > Cytophagales > Cyclobacteriaceae > Ohtaekwangia. Next base: position 2,016 of record CBKWFZ010000219.1, on the reverse strand, counting down.
TTGTCAAGGATTGGATGGATGATCTTGCTCGTCAGTCTTGCAGACCTTCATGTCACCGAATTTTTTGTAGCGATGAGCAGCATCCTGCTCTGGATAGCGCTCGGTTTGATCGTGGTTTTCGGTTCACCGGAAAAGGGATGGCTCCGGTCTTTTGGATTCGGACTCGTGGATCTTTACAGCATCACCGGATTCCTTGGTGATCTGCTCAGCTATATCCGCTTATTTGCATTGGGTGTGTCGAGCTCTATACTCGGACTTGTGGTTAATAGCATTGCCTTATCAGCGAGAGAAACACCTTATGTAGGAATCGCGATATATCTGATGATACTGGTCATTGGCCATACCGCGAATTTGCTCTTGTCAACGCTCAGCGCTTTTGTGCATCCCATGCGATTGACATTTGTCGAGTTCTACAAAAACAGTGGCTTTGAAGGAGGAGGAAAGCCTTTCGTCCCATTCCGACGCAACAACACGAAAAATATTCCGACTTAAAAAAAATAAACGCATTATGGAAATAACACTTGCTTACATAGGACTCGGACTGATGGTATTCCTTTCCGGGATCGGAAGCGCTATTGGCGTATCGATAGGAGGGCAGTCAGCCATCGGCGCGCTCAAAAGACGGGAGGACGCGTTCGGCAATTACATGCTGCTGAGTGCGCTGCCGGGCACACAAGGTTTGTACGGTTTTGCCGGCTTCTTTATCATTAATACCTCGGGAGCGCTAACACCGTCAATCAATATGCTTCAGGGAGTGGCAATCCTGGGAGCGGGTATCATGCTGGGAGGGGTCGGACTATTCAGTGCGGTGCAGCAGGGAAAGATCTGCGCCAACGGCATCAACGCCATCGCTGGCGGTCATGATGTATTTGGAAAAACCATGATTCTGGCGGTATTCCCTGAGTTGTACGCGATCCTTGCTTTTGCTGCAACATTTTTGATTAATGCAACGCTGTAGAGAATTGCCGATAAGCTTTCTTTCCATAACATCGTTGATTAAGTTCGACGAATTTGTTATGGTCTATCTGCCACAAGTATCAAAGTTAAGGAATTCGACGATAATTTACAGGAATATTCCGATCACCCGCTCAATCTGCCTTTCAGTTCAAAGAACGTTGCTTTCCATAAGTGTATTCAATACATTTGTTTTCCGGCCACTTATTCATACGCTTCAGGAACCTGGTAGCTTTTGCTATGTTCCATACGGAACGCGAACAGATCAAATTCAACAAAAGAAACTGATGAAACGAAAAAAAGAATCTCTCTTGCCGGTCATGGTCTTAGTCGCTTTATCAGCATTAATGGCTGGCGTCAACACGGCATGGGGACAACCTCCGGGCCAGCGACCTCGACCTGTCCTGCCACCAATACCGGTTAAGGGCGATACGACGCATACGCTCACCAGACATTTCATCCAGGCCTCAAAAGAAAAAGGGATCCCCGACACCAATGGATTTATCCGACGCTGGCTTGTGCTCGAACCCATCAGAAAAGAAATTGCAAGAAACAATTCGCTTACCGAAGAATATCTCAGAACTACCTTCGCGGCGGATAATTTCTCCAACGACTTCACAGTGGTTCCCAAAAAAGATAAGAAGATAAAACTGGGAGGAAAGCAGTTAAAATGGTATGCACTGGATAGCAAGTCGTATAACTTCAATCTGTACAATTTCACATACGCAATAGATAAGCCGCCATATGGTGTTCTGTTCTGGCTTGTCACGGTCATAGATTGTCCGGAAGAAATCAAAAACGTGAGAATGTCTGCGGGCGTAAATTCAGGTGGCATGTTCTGGTTGAATGGAAGCGAAGCCCTGATCCTTTCCGGCGACAGGGACATGATTGTCGATAATGTTACCTCGGCGCTTCTTACGCTCAAAAAGGGAAGGAACGTCATTCGTGGGGCGGTCATAAACGGTCCGGGCATGTGCAACTTCGCCGTGCGTTTTCTTGATGAAGAAGGATCACCTGTGAAGAACTTCAGTATCAGTTACGAATGAAGACATCGCCACGCTA
>CBKWFZ010000218.1:0-6357 GCA_966673785.1 uncultured bacterium | reverse complement strand
CCGCGTATGTTAAGGCCTACGAGGATCTTAGAGTCTGCCGAAAATGCGAGCGCATAAACAGGATCGCTCATCTTACCGAAGTCTTTAGCCAGCGAACCATCGGCTTTCCAGAGCAGGAGCTCGTTTTCGAGACTTGAGCTTGCAAGAAAAGTTCCGTCAGGAGAATAGAGTACCTTTTCTACCGGGCCTTTGTGATGTTTGAAAACGCGTGGTGAGAATTTCGTCGCTCCCTGATCGAGACCTGCGAGCGGATACACCACAACTTCTCTTTCTTCGAAAGCCACTGCCAGATCCTGTGTCCGCGGGTTGAACGACAGTGAGGACACAATGCCCTGCACGGGTAACGATACCGACATTTGCAATTCGGCTTTTTCGGTGACTTTCCAGATGCGAACAGACTGGTCCGCAGACCCGCTTGCAAGGTATCGCCCATTTCCACTGAAACTAAGTGCATTAATAACATCGGCGTGTCCGACCGCAGTGGAGACCTGGGTACCCTTATCCAGATCCAGAAGAATGATGTAGTTATCTTTTTCCGAATTTACTTTATAGCCTGCGACAGCAAGATACTTTCCGTCGGGCGATAACGCTGAAGCGTAAAACATGCCTTCGGGGCCCTGACCGATCTGTGACTCAAACTTCCGGAGCATCTTCCCGGATTCAACGTCCCAAATCTTGATGGTTTTATCTTCAGAGATCGTGACCAGTTGCTGGCCATCCTTCGTGTAATGGATATTATTGATCCGGGCTGAGTGGCCCTTGGAGTCGATTACAATCTTGGGGATCTGCCCAAATGCCGCGACGCTCGCGAACACAATGAGCCACCCCCCCAGTGTACTGCAAAGCCGTGATAGTAACATGACAAATCGGTTAGGGTAGGTAAATTTATCATTTTTAACCGGATTTGCCATTTAAAAAAGAGCGCAGAAGGCTCCTTCCGGACGATACCCGCCCTTAAAGCAAGAAAGGACCCCTTATGCAAGGGATCCTTTCAGGGGTTTGGTTTAGTTATGCTTTTACCAGAATACTGAATACAGGACGATACATACCAGGATGATAATCGTAGCGCCGATATTGAATGCCGGAGGTGTTTTAAACAGACCGGGAACAAGCGCGATACCTTTTTCATCGCTCTTTCCTTTGCCCTGTACATTACTGAGCAGTAAGATAATGAGGAAAGTCAGGATTGCTGTAATCATCATCTGATGCAGGAAGGGAAGCGTTACGAAAAGTGCAGCATCGGACCAGCCCTTAGGCGCGACTTTAAAATACACCGCAATAGGAATCGACATGACGACACCCCAAATGGCGGCTTTGTTCGTCGCGCGCTTATAAAACAGCCCGGCCAGGAAAACAGCAAGAATGCCGGGTGAAAACACGCCGGTGTATTCCTGGATAAACTGGAATGCTTGTCCGAGATTTCCAAGTTGTGGTGCAATCACCATAGCGATGATAAGTGCGACCGCTGCAGTGATTCGCCCAACGGCCACGGTTTGTTTATCGGTCGCGGTTTTGTTGATGTATGGCCTGTAAATGTCCATCGTAAATATGGTAGCCGTGGAGTTGAGCATACTTGCCAGCGACGAAACGATTGCGGCAGCAAGAGCCGCAAGCACAAGACCCTTCACGCCCGCCGGCACGAACTCCTGGATAAGCCAGGGCCACGCATTATCGTTGGCAACGGAGCCATCCATGTTGATGAAACTGGGATCGAGTGACGACTGCGTGATATTTCCGGAAGCGTCTGAGTTTAGCACATATGCGATGATTCCGGGAATCACAACGATCAAAGGCAGTATGAGTTTAAGGCCAGCCGCAAACACGATACCCTTTTGCGACTCCGCAAGACTTTTCGCCGCAAGGGTTCTTTGGATGATGTATTGGTTAAAACCCCAGTAGTATAGGTTCGCCACCCACATCCCACCGACGAGAACGGCCAGTCCGGGAAGATCCCACCACGCGTCCTTGCCATTCGGATCGATAATTTCGCCTTTATCGAGGATCATCGAAAACTTCTCGGGAACCTTATCGATGATATGGGCAAAGCCGTCAATAATATTTCCGGAAGGTGAAACGTGTTCCAGTGCAAGGTAAGTTGTGACAAGACCGCCGAATATCAGCAACACGACCTGGACAACGTCGGTCCATGCCACCGCAGAAAGACTGCCATAAAGTGAATAGGCGGCGGCGAACAGTCCGAGCGCAACGATTGACGTAACCATGAGGCTATTATCACCGGTACCAATGATGGTATCGAGGGCCCGTGCACCGAGATAAAGCACCGATGTCAGGTTTACGAATACGAAGAGTGCAAGCCAGAATACGGCGAGGATCGTCTTCAGGTTCGTGCTGAATCGCTTTTCAACGAACTCGGGGATTGTATAGATTTCTTTTTTTATGAAGATGGGCAAAAAGAACTTACCTACGACGAGAAGGGTGATCGCCGCCATCCACTCATAGGATGCGATGGCCAGTCCGATCGCGAAACCAGATCCGGACATTCCGATGAATTGTTCCGCCGAGATGTTTGCCGCGATCAGCGACGCACCGATGGCCCACCATGGGAGAGACTTACCGGCGAGGAAGTAATCCTCTGCGCTTTTCTGATGACCTTTTTTATCGCGTGAGACCCAGAGGCCGATCCCGAGGATCAGGACGCAGTAGGCGATGAAGACGATGATGTCTAATGATGCTAATCCCATGTTGTTTTAGCGTTGTAGGTAAGGCAATAGTTAACCCGCGAAATATAGTAATTGCAACGAACTCTCCCACTCTTTTAAGACACAAAGAAGAACCACTTCGCACGTTCGAACACCGATCGGTGACAAACGTCATCGTTCTGACAGTCGTAAGGCCAGGCTTGATGACAAAAGTCCAAAGATCACTTACCGGGTTCCGAACCGGTAGATCGTTGTTGTCTTATAAACCTGCCCCGGGCTCAGCTCAACCGAGGGATACTCCGGGCGGTTGGGGGAATCCGGAAAGTGTTCCGTTTCCAGGCACAGGCCATAACGGTGGGTATATGTCACGCCGCCCTTTCCAGTAATTGTACCATCGAGAAAGTTTCCTGAATAGAACTGTATCCCGGGTTCTGTAGTGAGCACTTCAATGTATCTTCCTGAAGAAGGATCGTGCAACGATGCAGCTGTCTTCAGTGAATCCTGCCCGTTCAGCACCCAGCAATGATCATAACCTCCGCCGAGTTTGAGCTGCTCATGGTCATCGTTGATTCGCTGGCCCACCGGGGTCGGGTTGGTGAAATCAAAGGGGGTTCCCTTTACCGGCTTAAGATCACCGACAGGGATCAGACTCTTATCTACCGGCACATACCGGTCTGCATAAATTGTCAATACATGGTCGAGGATATCCCGTTTCGCGTTACCGGTAAGATTGAAATATGAGTGTTGCGTAAGGTTAACGACCGTTTTTTTGTCAGTAGTCGCTTCGTAGTCTATCTCCAGTGCATTGTCTTCCGTCAACGTATAGTGAACAGTTACGTCGAGATTTCCCGGATAACCTTCCTCCATGTCCTTGCTACGATAAGTCAGCTTCAGTTTTGTGGGGGAAACGGGTTCAATATTCCAGTACACCTTGTCGAATCCCTTGAGACCGCCGTGCAGATGCTGGCCATTGTTGTTTTCCGCGAGCGAGTAAGTGGTTCCATCGAGCGTAAATTTCCCTTTGGCAATACGGTTTCCATAACGACCTACGATCGCGCCGAAATACGGTGATGAATTCAGGTAACCTTGAAGCTGGTCATAACCCAGCACAATATCCTCGAGCTTACCGGAAGCATCAGGTGTCTTCAGGTGCGTGATAATCGCGCCATAGTTTATGACATGGACCTCTAGTCCGTTCTTATTCTTCATAACATACCGGTGTACCTCCTGTCCTTCAGGGGTGATTCCAAAAAGTTCTTTTTGCATAGCTATAGAGTCATTTGCTTTTGCTTCAGTTGCCACTTCGGCGGTTTTTGTTCCCGTTCCGCAGGAAATAAGAACAGACGCCGACACGGTGAACGCAAACATGGTCTGGATTAGTGAGCGCATGATAAGGTAATTATGTTTTATTTAGAGAGACTTCATCAATTTTGACTCAACCACATACTGTTGCCATTTCCAGGATGATCGCATCATGTCCTCGGCAGTGCGTACTGCCTTCCATTCAAGTTCCCGGTTAGCAAGGCTGGTGTCGGCATATATCTTTTCAACGTCCCCGGGCCTCCGGTCAACGATGCGGAAATTTACCTTGACCTCATTCACCTTTTCAAATACTCCGATCAACTCCAGAACGCTCATACCCTTCCCCGTTCCGAGATTGAAGAACTCAAAATTGCTCTTCTGTTTCTTTCCCGCGAGGCGTTTCACCGCAGCCACATGAGCGACGGCGAGATCCTCAACGTGAATATAGTCCCGTATCGCAGACCCATCGGGCGTATCATAGTCGTTCCCGAAAACGAGCAATTCTTTCCTGACTCCCGCAGCAGTCTGCGTGATGAACGGAACAAGGTTATTGGGCGGGCCAATAGGTAATTCTCCGATTAGCGCGGACTCATGCGCCCCGACCGGATTAAAGTAACGCAACGAGATCGCATTGATCTGCGGATTCGCGCGGCATGTGTCCCGAAGGATCTCCTCGCATATCTGTTTGGTATTGCCGTACGGAGATTCAGCCGGCTTAAAGGGTGTCGCTTCCGTTACAGGTAAGACATCGGGCTGGCCATACACGGTGCATGAAGACGAAAAAACGATATCGGAAATATTCAGTCGTTTCATTGCCTCCAGCAGGAAGACAAGTGAAAAAAGATTGTTGCGATAATAAAGCAGCGGCTTTTCCACTGATTCACCAACGGCCTTGCTGGCTGCAAAGTGAATGATTCCCCCGATATCCTGATGCTTATCGAAGAATGAGGTCAATTCAGCTTCGTCGCACAAGTTGAACGTGTAAAGCGTCGGCCTCTTTCCGCAGATCTTTTCGATTCCATCCAGCACTTCAATCTGAGAATTTGACAAGTCATCAACGATCACCACGTCAAATCCTTCGCGTACGAGCTCAACCACCGTGTGGGATCCGATGTATCCCGTTCCACCTGTTACTAAAATTTTCTTCAAAGCGTTTCGATTTATTTTATTTCATCCGGGTATGTTCATACGTCGTCGTGACGAGGCTCGTGCCTTCCTCCACGCTAACGACATAACTACCCATCTCATGTCCGAATCTGTTCGTATAGGCACGATTTGTCTCTTCAATAAAACGCTGCGTATCACCGCGGGAAACGATGTTAATAGTGCAACCACCGAACCCTCCGCCCATCATTCTTGCCCCGATAACATTCGAGGCTTTCGCCTGGGTTACCAGAAAGTCGAGTTCTTCGCAGCTTACTTCGTAAAGCCGGGAAAGACCATCGTGGGTCTGATACATCTTTTCACCGAACGCCTCGAGGCGATCCGCCGCAAGATCCAGGGCAGCCTCACCAACGCGGCGAATCTCCTGAACTACATAAAGGCACCGATTGAAAACCTTTTCAGGAAACTCATCGGCATGACGCTTCAGCATCTCTTCCGACACGTCACGCAGAAGGGTCACCTCCGGATAGTGTTTTTTAAGCAGCGATACCCCGGCTTCACACTCAAGACGGCGTTGATTGTACTGCGAATCGACGAGAGAGTGCTTTACGCGGGTGTCGCATAATACAATGTCATAGCCTGAAAGCCGAAGCGGGGAATATTGATATTCCAGAGAACGGCAATCGAGAACAATAACCTGTCCTTTCTTCCCCATCATGCTTGCAAACTGATCCATTATGCCGCACTTCACGCCGGCGAAATTGTGCTCCGACCACTGTGCGATCCGGATCATCTCAAGCCGAGGCAGCTCAAATCTGTTGAGCTCATTCAGGGCAAAGACAAATCCGCATTCCACCGATGCCGAGGAAGACAATCCCGCACCCAGTGGTACGTTTCCGCCAAAGACACATTTGAACGGTGTCACGTTAAATCCCCTGAGTTGAAGCTGCTTAATAACACCAAGCAAATAATTTACCCACTTCGGAGTTGTTACGGCGGAAACCTGGTCAAGATTTACCGTAAACCGCTCGTCGTATTTTAGCGAGAATATTTCGGATATACCGTCGAGTGCCGGGGCGACCGCAAACACCGTGTCATAATTGATCGAGGCTGGCATGACAAAACCACCGTTATAATCGGTGTGTTCGCCAATCAGGTTAATGCGTCCGGGAGAACGAACGACCACGGGTTCAGAAGCATAAAGACTTAAAAATTTTTCATGAACCTCAAGATAGCCAGATGCCATGATGTACCGTGATCGCTAATTTTTTTTCAATGATACAGAATAAAA
>CBKWFZ010000217.1:0-6368 GCA_966673785.1 uncultured bacterium | reverse complement strand
CGAAACCTTCCTGCTTAAGAACAGCGAGTTTCGCTGTATCACCAACAACGCCAATGGTAAACGCATGCGCTTTTTTTGCGATCCGGTTCGCCTGAAGTCCCACCCCACCCGCCGCACTGTGAATCAATACCGTTTGTTTTTCTTTCAGCGATCCCAGCGTATGGAGCGCGTAATGTGCCGTGAGTGTCTGCACCGGAAAAGCTGCACCTTCTTCGAAAGACCATCCGGCGGGTAGCGGCGCCAGATAACGTGGGTCTGCAACGATGTGGCTATCGTATCCTCCGAAGCGGGTGACTCCGATTACCGATTGACCAATGGCAAACATTTTTGAATTCGATTTCAGCACTATACCGCAGTATTCAAGTCCGGGAATGAAGGGCCCTTTCGGTGTTGCGCTGTAAAGCCCCATAATCGCAAACAGGTCGGCATAGTTCAAACCGACTGCACGAACACTCACCAGCACATTACCCGGGCCGGGCTCAGGTATCCCTCCCGACATTTTTCGCAGACTTTTCAGGTTGCCTGCCGTTTGCACTTCATAATATCTCCGCATGCGGCAAAGCTACGATAAATGCATACATGGTACCGGCTATGCCCTGAAGTACGCCTCGAGTTCGGCGAGCATACCTTGCCCTTCGATTTCACGGATGACAATGCCTTTTTCAAGAACAATAATGCGCGAGCAGATCTCCGTGACATGATTGAGGTCGTGACTCGAAATGAGATAGGTAAGGCGGCGCTCCTCTCGCTCGCGCGTAAGTAACGTCTTCAGCCTTATCTGCGACGTCGGATCAAGATTTTCGAATGGTTCATCGAGCATGATCAGCTGAGGGCTGCCTATGAAGGCCGCCGCGATACCAACCTTTTTCAGATTTCCTTTTGAAAGATCACGGATGTACTTTTTACGACCGAGTATCTCACCCTGAAAAAAATCAGCGAACTTTTCAAGGAACATCTTCAGGTCGGCGTCACCCCACTGATGGAGTTTTCCAACGAAACGAAAATATTCGTCGGGAGTGAGATAAGGGATCAGAAAGTTTTCATCAAGGAACGAGCCGACAAAATGCTTCCACTCATCGGTTCCCTGTGTCCTTTTTCCGTTGATCTCTACTGTTCCGCCATCGGGCCTTACGAGGTCGAGGATCATTCGGAACATCGTGGTCTTACCGGCGCCGTTATTACCGACAACGCCAACGCTCTCGCCGGCGGAAACTGCTAACGACGGGATATCAACGACGGTGACACCTTTGTAGGATTTTTTGAGGGAATCAATGCTTATCATTTCAATTCATTTAGTATCAGGAATCTTTACGGAACCCTTCCGCGAGGACGTGTCTATTTTGTTGAAGTCTCCTTGCGGTGAGTGCGACAAGGTAAGGGCGGCAGATGATCCCAAGTAAACCGAGAAGGCCAACGGCCAGGATACCTGCCATTGGGTAGCCCATGAAACTGAACGGGAGGTAAAGCACATACGGTCCGAGAAATATCGGAAGTCCCATCAACCATTGTGCAGCGCCCGCTCCCTGAACATTAAATGCGCCGCCCTTCGTGAGGTCAATTCGTTTCGGAGCCCACATCGCAAGGTTCATGATCACAAAAACATTAACGCCCAGGTTGAATAGAAGCATCGAAACGTTGACGACGATTATCTTCCAGCCGAAGTACACATACGGAATTGATAGCACGAAGAACATCAGCGTAACAAACGCCAGCAGCCAGTACTTTGAGTTTACGAACTGCTGAATGGACACCGGGCGCGTGAGCGTAAAATCGAAATGACTTGCCTGCCAGCTGAAAAGGAACTGACCATAGTTCATCATGAAGACGCCGGTGATGAAGGTCCCTACGAAAAGCAGAAAGCCGGGCATCTCCGTCGTGTAACGCGGATTGGGATAGAATATGAATCCGTAAAGCAAAATAAGCGCGGAAATGAACAACATGGTGCGGGGGCGTTTGTTGCGCAGGATAAGCCTCACTTCAACCATGATCCACTCTCCGGTCAGACCGAGTCGCCGCAGGAAACCAAACTCCGGAGTATTGACCTGGCCGCCATCTGATGGCGCCACTTCATCGGGGTACAGCCCATCACGAAAGACACGATAGTTGACGGCGTAACCGATCGCAGCCAGGGCGAGTGTACCAATAAGGAATCCGACACCTGATGTAGATCCGGAAAACACGTATGCCGACACCGTGGAGAGGTTAAACCATCCATAGTAGTCTGCGGCAGCAAAAACGGCGAACGCCCCAACCATCACGAGAATCCCGACGAACGTGTCATCAAGTTTCACTTTATAAAGCATGACGAGAAAATGAACGGTGACAGAAAGCAGCCAGAAGCCCGCGATCCAGCAAAGACCGGCGAGAGAGCCATATTCTGGAGCAATAACCGTAAACGCCATCGGGCCGAACAGGAAAAGCACAAAAATATTCAGTACACTGAACACGGATCTGCCGAGAAGGAAATGAACAATGGTGGCGCGTTTTACCGGAAGATGCATATATGGCTGCGCATCGAGTACCGGGAGGTTTTGTATTAGATAGCGGAATATGAACTCAAACGAGAGGTAATAGAGGAACAATCGATTTACGAAACCCGCAACGTCGGGCTCATTAAGACCTTCCGCTATGATCCTTGGAAGAACGAAGCCAAGGGCGAGAAGATAGCCGGACATCATGAGCGCAATAAAACCGAGAAAGACAGTCGTGGCTGCTTCCCGGCTGAAGGATACGGATCGCCTGAATTTCTTCCAACTGTGATCTAGAAATATGCCAACCATTTTCTCCGGACTTTTGGTTTAGTTTAGTTGTCTGATTGGTCGGAAACAGTTCGCAAAAATTACACATATCGCCCGAATTGTTGCATCCACAGCCGCTCTGCCTGAGGTCACCACCTTCGCTTCCCGGTAATTAATGGCTAACTTTCTTTGAAAAATTTTAGCAGCCGAGGCAACCTTTTCAAAAAAGTTTCCGTCCTGTGGCAAATTTTAAAGAACCATCTCAAGAACCACACATGCTGCTGCTGATCCAGGGCTGTAAGCGCAATGATCGGGAGAGCCAGCGATTGCTCTACCAGCATTTCTATGCCTATGCGATGAGCATTTGCATGCGCTACTGCTTCTCGAAGTCCGAAGCGCAGGAAGTTCTAAATGATGGGTTTATGAATGTCTTTCAGAAAATCAATCAATACCGTGATGAAACCTCATTTCAGGGATGGTTACGAAGAATTATGATCAACGCGGCAATTGATCATTACCGGAGGGAAAAGAAACACTATCACCATGAAGACATCGATGTCAGAATGGAAGCCAGCGGAGGGAACAGGGCGACTGCACTCGACGACTTGGCACACGAGGACCTGATCGCCATGATACAGCGACTTTCTCCTGCCTATCGCGCCGTATTCAACCTGTTCGTAGTCGATGGCTATACACATAAGGAGATCGGTGAAATGCTCAGGATTTCAGAAGGCACATCGAAATCAAATCTGCTTAAAGCCAGGGAGGCGCTAAGAAAAATGATCGAACAAAAGTCGGGTAAAGTATATGCAAAATCTGTCGGATAACGAACTGGATAAGCGCTTCAGGGATGCCGCCGATGGCTACCGCCCTTCCTTCGAACCGGAGGCATGGCAGGCTATGCAGCAGCAGCTCGACCGCGAGCCCGGAGATGAGCGAAGAGGTTTTGGCGGAAAGATCAACCGTTATTTACCCCTGGTTTTCATTTTTCTCACAGGCTCGGTTACCGGGATATTAACGTGGAACTACTTCGATGAGCGTGCTGGCAACAATCAGACAAATCCAATCGAACAAAGCCACATTGCGCAAAAGGAAACGGAAGGTGATCTCCGGAAACAGGCATCCTCAGCCTCAGAGCCCGTTACGGATAAAAATCCAGCAACCACGTCTGCGCAACGCGATGACAATACTGGTCAGTCAGGTCCTCGCTCCCATGCTGCGGAAATTGTCGCGCCAGACGCGGATCACGTGGCAATCAATACACTACGTGTTCTGCCAAAATCTAAAGCTGAGTCAGCCACAATAGAAGGAACATCGCCAATTGCCGGCCAGAACGATCCCGTAGGTACCGGATCGCTGACTCGAAAGTCCAATGATGATGACCGAAAGGGTACGCTTGCAAATTCATCCAATGACCGACACGATGCCGTAAATGATGACTCGGACGCTGCAATGTCCAACGGCAACGTAACCGCCATGACGTCTGATCTGAATCAAGAAGACTCACAGGAAATCGCTGCCTCGCAAATGCCGGAAGATCCGGATGGCCCTGTTCGCGAATCGGCTAACCCAGTCGTTGCCGAAGCTTCCATCGACAGCACCCAGATCATCGACGAAAAGGAGCAGGAAGAATCAGCGAAAGCTGCGGAACCAGCGACAACGGAAGACCAGGCCGAAGCTCGCGTTCCCGCATACAGGTTATCCGTAGCGGCGGCGATCTCCCCGGACTTTTCTTCCGTGAATTTCGGAACGCATACACGACCCGGCGTGAACGCGGGGCTGCTTATTGCGTATCACATTTCACAGCGGATTTCCGTGCAAAGCGGCGCCATCCTCTCACAAAAGATCTATTCGGCGCGCAACCTGGAATATCATGGATACACGGCTGAAAAGGCCGATGGCGACTGCCGGATCATCGACATTCCCGTGAATGTGTCTTACAGGTTTCCATCCCGGAGCAGCTATTCACTTTATCTGACCGCGGGATTCTCATCTTACCTGATGAAAAAAGAAGATTACACATTCACGTTCGACAGTTATGACGGCCCATATGAGTATTCACGAAGCATACGCAATGAAAACAACGAGTGGTTCAAGGTGATGAACTTCTCCGTTGGCGTTTCGCGAAAGCTTTCCGAACGTGTCTTCCTTGAGGCTGAACCCTTTGTGAAACTTCCTGTTTCCGGAATCGGCGACGGCAAGCTGAATGTCAATACGATCGGACTATTCCTCAGGCTCCGGTACAGTTTCCTTCAAGCTCATTAAACACAACCCTATATGATCTCAAAACGCAGAACTTATCTGTTCATTTTTTCGCTTTACGGGGCGCTCCTGGTGATGACAATGCGATGTTCCAGCAATGACGACCCCGCACCCGTTGACTGCAACACAGTTACCATAAATGTAACTGCTGAGAAGACGGATCCTTCAGGTTGTGCCGCCACTGACGGAACGATCAGCGCCACCGCCACTGGTGGGGCGACACCCTATCAGTTTTCCATCAATAGCGGGACGTTTGGCAGCAGCAACAGTTTTACCGGTCTGGCTCCCGGCACCTACACGGTGACAGTCAAAGACGCGAATGGATGTACTGGAAGCGATGAGATTACGATAACCGCTCCTGGATCGACACTGAATTTTACGGTGGATACGAATGAAGCCGGTTGTAAGACAAACGAAGGAATCATCACGATCACGGCAACGGGCGGATCACCGGACTACGAGTATCGTCTTGACAATGGGACATTCGGAAGCAGTAACGAATTCACGGGACTCGCGCCTGGTACGTATAGCCTGACAGTCCGCGACAGCGAAGGATGTGTGAGTACCAAGTCAGCCACGCTGAAGTCCGGAATCACATACCAGGCAGACATCAAAACCATTCTCGATACCAACTGCGCTGTCAGCGGATGTCACGTTCCCGGCGGAGCAGCACCTATGAGCCTTCAGACGTTCGCGGTTGCCAACGCGCGTGCCAACGATATCAAAGGAGCCGTACTTGCTAACATCATGCCTAAGGGCGGACCGCCGCTCTCACAGGAGCTGAAAGACAAGATCGCCTGCTGGGCCGACGACGGAGCGCCTGAAAACTGACGTCATGAAGCGTCTGTTTCTCTTAATGGTGCTTATTCTGGTAAAGTATCATACACTTTACCCGCAACGCTACTCCGCAGACAATGGAACGGTCGACTTCTTTTCAGACGCGGCCCTCGAGGACATCAAGGCGGAAAACCGGAACGTGCAAAGCCTCTTCAATGCCGCGACCGGTGACATAGCGTTTCGCGTTGGAATCAAAGACTTCCAGTTCAAAAAGAAGTTGATGCAGGAACACTTCAACGAAAAATACATGGAGTCCGACAAACACCCCGATGCAACGTTCAGCGGCTCGCTGGACGGCTTTTCACCCGACGTAACGGGATGGCAGAAGGTGACAGCCCGGGGTGCGCTAAAAATCCATGGCGTCACACGCGACGTTGAGATTCCGGGTAATGTGCGCGTGGTGGATGACGACAAAATTCAGATGCGGTCCGATTTCATCGTGAAGCTCGAAGACTACGGTATTGCCATCCCACAAATTCTCTGGCAGAACATTGCCGAACAAGTCAAAGTAACAATTGAATTAAACTACAA
>CBKWFZ010000216.1:0-6371 GCA_966673785.1 uncultured bacterium | reverse complement strand
GGCTCGGTCCGCGCGAACCCCGCCCACATCCGGTCGGAGGCCACGGCCTGCTCGATTTCGCTGAAGTGCACACCGCTGGGCGTGAACGTAATCTCGGCAGGAAGGAACCCCGCTTTCATAGCAAGCTTCGCCTCCTGAAGCGACACAACTTCAATATCTGCTCCGGCCGTCCTGATAAGCTTAAGTATGGAGATATTTGTCAGCGCTTTAGCGGCGTATTTAATTCGCACGCGTGTGCCGCCAAATGCAGTTCTGAGGCGGTTGATCTGGCCTGTAATCTTTGCGCCGTCATAAACGAACACGGGCGTGCCAAACCTGGCGGTCAGGTCAGTCACCGGGATTCCCTGAATAGAATAGACTCCGTTAGCGTACTCCATTTCCAAAAATAAGCGCCAAATATAGCGGATTCAACGTTGTGCGCGAGCCTTGCGGGAACTGATTTGCAGAATTTACAAAAAACCACCGGTCCGGCATCGCTTAGCTGAACAGGCTGTTTAATTCGAGATCGACCCGGTTAACGATGTAGGAGAAGTCTTCGATGTTTGCCACGAAGTCAAGATCATTAACGTCAACAATTAGTAGTTTTCCGTCGCGGTACTGGCTGATCCACTCTTCGTAATGCTGGTTAAGGTTCTTCAGGTATTCGAGGCTGATGGAGTATTCATAGTCGCGGCCGCGCTTTTCGATCTGACGTACGAGTTTGGGAATGTCGGCCTTCAGGTAAATAAGCAGGTCCGGCGGCCTGACAAAGTTTATCATCGAGTTAAACAGGTCGAGATAGCTCTGGTAATCCCGCTCCGAGATGAAACCGCTCCGATTAAGGTTTGCTGCAAAAATGTGCGCGTCTTCGTAGATCGTCCGGTCCTGAATTGTCGTCCTTTCGCTGCCGCGGATCTGATGAACCTGTTTAAACCGGGTGTTGAGAAAGTAGATCTGAACATGATACGCCCATCGTTTCATGTCCTGGTAAAAGTCGCGGAGATAAGGATTGTCTTCGACAGACTCGAACAGGGGTTGCCACCCGTAATGTTTTGCGAGCCGGGCGGTCAATGTGGTTTTACCCGATCCGATGTTTCCGCAAACCGCGATGTGCTGAGGTTTATTCACAAGTTCAAAATTATCAGGGTTCCAGCTCAACCAGAAAAGCGATCTTGTTCTGTGCCGGATTCAACGCAATGTACCGGACACTGTCGTTTATGCCGCTTTCCGGAAGCTCACGCCAGTCTTTGCGGTCCCGGTCAAAGACAAGCAACGTATTCTCACTGATCAACAGCGGAGCACCTTCTGCCGTAAGCGTGAATACTTCTTCGCCCGGAGGAGTCTCCGCGAGTATCGTGATCGCTCCATCCGGGCGAACTGTTTTAATGCTCCATGAATCCACGGAAAGTTTATGCAGAAAAGCAAATGAGCCATCACCTCTTGCCCTGGCTAACGATCTGGCTACGTGTTGGGCAATTGACATACTGCGTTGCGGGCGAAGGGTTATCAACGCTAACGTGTTCGGCTTGCCGGCCTTGATAAAGAAAATGTTGTTGTCATCCAGCCAGATGAAATTCTCGCCGGTCGCAGGCAGCTGGTTCATCGTCGTTCTCCCGCCCTGAAAAGGGATGCGCAGCAACGATGAACGCTGATTTTCATCCGTGACGAGGCACGAGAGCGAATTCCCGGCGGGATGAGTTCGGATAGCCGACGGGACGCCTGTGCCGCGATAGATTGTTTTGCTTTCGTTGGTCTCATAATTCAAAGCCAGTACGGCAAAACCGGATGCGTCTGCTTTAGCATAATAGATAATCGGTGCTGATTCATCAAAAGCGGGGCACGCATCGGCAAGCTCAACGCTATCGGCAATGATCAGCGTATCCGTTGCATTTGGTGGGAAAGCTGAAATTACAAGCCGCCGTTCCTGCGCGGATGCGTGAATACATCCAAGGCACAAGAGCAGCATCAGCCACGCGAGACGTCCGGTCATAGCCATTTCTTTCGGCGGAAATACCACAGGAACGTAAGCGAGGAAACAATCATCAGGACAATCGCAAAAGGATAACCAAATACCCATTTGAGCTCCGGCATAAAGGTGAAGTTCATACCGTAGATAGAAGCGATGAGCGTAGGTGGCATGAACACCACGGTAACCACAGTGAATATTTTTATAACCGTGTTTTGCTCGATGTTTACAAGACCGAGAAAAGTATTCTGCAGGTACTCCAGTCGCTCCGCGCTGAATTGTGAGTGCTGGAGGAGTGAACCGATGTCATTCAGGATGATCTTGAACCGTTCATTTTCCAAGCGGTTAAATTCCTGTATCCGGATCAACGAACTTACTATACGCTGCTTTTCCGTAATCGTCTGGTGAAGCAGCATGGTGTTTTCCTGCAACTGCGCAATTCCAAGCAGCAGGTCCTCGCTAAGTGATTTCCGGGCGATGAGTTCCTTACTGATCACGTTCACTTTGCGGTTAATGCCTTCAATGAGATCCGCGTCACTGTCAATCCGCGTTTCGAGGATTGTCAGAAAAATATTTAGACCGGAATGCCGGTTGTCAAACGTTGCCGTAGCTCCGGCAGTTTTCAGTTTACGGACCGACTCGGCGAATATCTTAAGGTCACTCTGGCGGTACGTAAAAAGCATGTTCTCCTTAAGAATGAACGTCACGTTCTGGACGTTCATTTCACCCGATTCAATTCCAATGAATCCAAGGTTGATCTCAACGGTTTCGTCGGTTTCAAGGAACCGGGAACTGCTTTCAATTTCCTGGACCTCCTGCGAGGTAAAGAACTCAATTTTGTAGTTCTTTTCGACGAATTCGCGTTCCTGCTGAGATGGGGACTGCAGGTCGATCCAAAGAATGTTCGGAATATTCATGACTTCATTGAGGGCTGGTGCCTTATGCTGCTGAAGCCTGTTGTTCTGAATAGTATAAACCCGAATCATCCTGCAGTTTTTCGGCCTGCAATTTAAAAGCATAAATCAAAATACCAGCAGGACTGGCAGGAACTTCGGGAACCAGTTTCGGCCTTTCATGGTTCGGAAGGATGCGGACGGAACATAATATTTTTTCCCTATTTTCGTTCCCGGAAAAACGCCAGGACTTTATGCGGCACTTTATCCTATTCATTTGCGGGCTGCTGATTGCCATAACGGGTGCGTTTGGTCAGGATACCGAACAACCAGAAGAAGCCGAGCCGCAAGACCAGCAGTTTGCCGTTGATGCGCCAGTAAATCTCGACTTCGGTCAGGACGACGAAGTCGACCAGCCGAAGAAAAAGAAGGTCAAGAAGAAGGTGTTCTATGGAATCAAGACAAAAAAGGGGTTTACGCGAAAGGGATACGGCAACCGCGTTACGTACGAGACATTCTATTATTTGAAGAAGCCCGAAAAACCTCAGGGATTTGTTCGCGATATCTATTGGTATGATTTCACCCGGAAAGAGATCCGGGTAACGCAGAAGTTCGACCCGAACAAGGGTGTGCTGCTACACGGACCCTACGAAAGACGTCAGGGCGAGATCGTCCTGGAGAAGGGCATCTTCTTCAAAGGTACGAAGCACGGAAGGTGGATGCGGTACAGTAGAGACAGCGTGCTTCTCGACAAGGAGAAATACTTTCGCGGATGGCCGAAGGAGTCGCTTGTGTCATACTATGATCCCGTTGAACGGAAGCGAATGAAGGAGATGCTGCCGATCGAGTATGGTGAAAAGGAAGGATACTACTACCTCTTCCATGAAAATGGAATGCTGGCTGTTCAGGGTGAATATCATTGGGATCAGCGTGTGGGTGACTGGATCGAATACTATCCAAGCGGGAAACGCAAAAAGATTGTCACCTATCCTAAAGAGGCTTTCGACAAGAGCATGAAGCCATACGTTAAGGCCGAATGGAATGACAAGGGCCGGGAAATTTACCGCAACAACAAAATGGCGCGGCGTTGATCATTAGTTGATGGCATCCTCGAAGTGCACGATCTCCGGCGGTTCACCTAGTCTGACGGAAACAACGTCGAACCGGATGTGTCCCTGCCAGCTCGTTGAAAATATCCACTCTTCAGCGGCGTCATAAATTCGACCAACCTGTTGTGAAAGCACAAAATCTTCCGGCTCGCCATAGTCGGATGAGCTGCGGGTCTTGACTTCGACAAATAGTACCCAGTCTTTTTTCTTTACGATAAGGTCTATTTCCGCTCTCCCGTGACGGAAGTTGCGGGCGAGAATTTCGTATCCTTTTTCTTTCAAATAACGCGCGGCAAGGGTCTCCCCTTTGTTTCCGGTTTCGATTTTGTCGCTCACAATTATATTCTACATTTGGAATCTGAATTTACGCTTTTATGTCGGTGACGAAAAAAAATATTGAGGGGTTTACACGGCAGCTTTCTGATGCGCTGAAGATCGGGCAGACACTCGACCTCGACAGGCCCGGCAGTGACATAAGGAACATCGTTATTGCTGGTATGGGAGGCTCGGGGATCGCGGCGAATCTGGTTGAGTCGCTGACATTTGGGAGGATTCC
This sequence comes from uncultured bacterium, assembly GCA_966673785.1. Classification (GTDB taxonomy): domain Bacteria; phylum Bacteroidota; class Bacteroidia; order Cytophagales; family Cyclobacteriaceae; genus Ohtaekwangia. The sequence goes on along the minus strand of CBKWFZ010000216.1, from coordinate 1,868 downwards.
GATACCCATCACCATCTGCAAGAGCTATAATATCCCTCAGTTCGTAAGTCCGCATACCCTTTTTATCGCATGTTCCTATCGTGGCAATACCGAAGAGACAGTTGCCGCAATGAACAAAGCGCTTCTTAAACGCGCTCACGTGATCGGCGTATCTTCGGGTGGCAAACTGCTGGACATCTGCCGTGAGTATAATCTCTTCTATATTCAACTTCCCGGCGGCTCGGACAGTCCGCGAGGAATGCTTGCATATAACCTGATTGCCCTCCTCTACGTGCTTTATCATACCAACCTCATCGGAGCCGCCTTTATCAAGGAAACAGAGAATGCCATCGAGTTTCTCGATCGCGGATCTAAGGGGATTCAGAACGAAGCGGAAATCATTGCCAGAAAATTGAAAGGTCGCCTGCCCGTAATTTATTGTGACAGCCGTCTTTTCGCGATCGCCTTGCGGTTCCAGCAGCAACTCAATGAGAATGCGAAGCAGATGGCTCATGTAAATACGTTCCCCGAGATGAACCACAACGAACTGGCTGGCTGGCGTTTTCCGGAAACACTGATTCCGATGCTCCAGCCTATTTACATGTATTCGGATCACGATCATGAGCGCGTGGAGCGGCGTATGGAAATATGCAGGGATATCTTTGAAAAAAAATCAAATCCCATTATCGATATAATCGGTGAAGGGGCATCGCTTCTGGAGCAGTACTACTACCTGATTCACCTGACCGACTGGATCTCATTCTTCCTCGCGCGTGAAAACGGCGTTGAACCGGATGGGGCCGAATCAATTACTTACCTCAAGGCGGAGCTTGAGAAAATCAAGTGAACGTTCGTATAAATAAGAAAACCAGGTTCATCGATCTCGGCTTGACAGACTTCAAAGAAGCATGGGATTGTCAGACCCGGCTTTTCGAAGAAACGCTTGCGGTAAAGGCGCACAACCGGGATAATGAATCCACCCAGGAAGAGACCGCCAACTACCTGATATTTTGTGAACATCCTCACGTGTACACCCTTGGAAAAAGCGGCAGGGAGAGTAACTTGCTCGTGACGCGCGAGCGACTGAAGGAAATACAGGCAAGCTATTATCCGATCAACAGAGGAGGTGACATCACGTATCACGGTCCGGGTCAGATTGTCGTCTATCCGGTTATCGATCTTGAAAACTTCTTCACCGACATACACAAGTACATGCGTACGCTTGAGGAAGCCGTGATCCTCACCTGCCGTGATATCGGCCTGCCCGCGGGAAGAGTTGAAGGCCTTACAGGGGTCTGGATTGATTTTGAAGAACCGAACCGCGCGCGGAAGATCTGCGCTCTAGGGGTGAAAACAAGCCGGTGGGTCACTATGCATGGACTCGCTTTTAACGTCAACACGGATTTACGTTATTTTGAAAACATTGTCCCCTGTGGAATTGACGATAAGGCCGTAACGTCGGTGGAGGTTGAATTGAAACAGCGTCAGGATATCAACGATCTGAGCGCCAGACTTCGCGGACATCTGGCGTCACTATTTAGCATGGAGATATTATGATCAGCGACATCAACATACCGGAAGTCAAAAATGTTAGGCTCGCGGTGGCCCGGGAGAGCCAGACTGCAGAAACCGGTTGGAAGGTTTACCTGCTCAATAACAATGATTTCCCGATTGAGAACACCCTCGTATCCAGCAAGGGGTACGGAGTAAAAGATGGTGAAGAACAACGCACGTCGGTCCTTCGTCATTTTCTGGAAACCGTACCGGCTCACTCGGCGATGCTTGTCGAGCCCATTGACCCGGCGGTCTTTCACCTCAACAACGAATATTGGGTAAGCTATTACGTCGGACGCGAAATCTTTGACAAGCGTTTTGTCTTTGTCCCCGAT
>CBKWFZ010000215.1:0-6374 GCA_966673785.1 uncultured bacterium | reverse complement strand
AGCAGAGTAGTCCCTTCAAGGTCGGCGCGATGGTGTTGCGGCATGTGCTGTTTCGTACCCTTCGCGAGGCTGAACCTGACTCCCGGAAAGTTGTTCTGCACAACTTCCTTCAGCGCGTTAACATTCTCCATACCGTACATGAGCACGATTTCAGGTACGTGTTTCCTGATCCGCTCGAGAATATAACCGATGCGCCTCGAAAAAAAATATCCATGATACTGCGCGCGGGTTTTCAGAAAAGGCAAATCGGGAAAATCAAGCCATCCATAATACCATGCATGGTGGTGCGCCGGCAACGGAAATAAGTGGATCAGCATTTCCTTGTTTTCCACCGGCGATACAAAAGAAGTCTGCTGACACGCGAGAAGATCAGGCAGGTCTTCATTCAGGAAACCATGCCGGAAGGCGATCAGATTCTTCCATAGCCCGTGAAGTACGGCATGGGAGCCGAACCTGTAATCGTATAACGTATTGAATAAATGTCCACGGGGACCGTCCGCCCGAAATCTGACAGCGCTATGCAGTTCCCGAATGTCGCAAAGCGTGGTTTCTGATCCTTTTGTTTTGAGGGCGGCAAAATAGTCGAGCCTTTCGGCAACTTCTTCCGGCAGATCTCCGGCGCTTTCTTCATAACCTACGAACCACACCTTTGATGTCCAGGAACCATATCCATAAAAATGGTCCATCCAATGCCGGAGCGCGTCTTCTTTGATCAACATGTAAGAGCAAGATAGGGAAACAGATTCATCCTGTGCAACACATGGGGTAATCCCGATAGCTTCTATTCGGAGGCGAGTGCCGTCCGCCCGAAACATCCCGAAGTTGGGGAGGATCAAGGGGGAGTAAGATCGCCAAAGTTGGATACTATGGATACTATTGAATACAACAATCCGATTCACTTGCACACGCAAAGCACCATCGGAATTCAAGGGCGCCTGCGATCATAGCATGGAACCAATAATCCCTTGCGGAGGATCCCATTGTCAAACTACCCTACAAATTTTAACCCCGATTTTTCTTAAATTCGTTCAAACCCAATCCTGACCTGCTATGGCGCGTGCGCTTATAATGATCTGCTTGCTCTTTCCTTTCTGGTACGCGCTATGCCAGGGTACCGTCACCTTCGTCGACGATTTTAAAACCAACAAGCATAACTGGCTGATGTGCAAGAATACTGAGCTGGAGGCCGCCATCACGCCAAAGGGATACACACTAAACAACAAAAGCGACCTGGAACAAAATGCATATCACGATTTGCCCATGAATCCCGCCGCTGATTTCACCATTGAGACAATACTAACACGTGATTTCAGCAAGGAGACCTATGGGTTCGGAATCATGTTCGGCGGCGATGGCCCCGGAAACCTTTACGAGTTCCTGATCGAATCAACAGGGTATTACACGTTCTTCAAATACGAGGACTACAAATACGCCGAGATCCTGCCCTGGAAAGAGGTTTCCGGAATCAATCCGATTGGGCAACAGAATGCCTTGAGAGTCGAGCACCGCCAGGGCACACTGCACTTTTTCATCAACGGTACTGAAGTGACGCAGTTCAGCAATTACAAGGCGATGGGCAGCCTGTACGGCCTCGTCGTGGGTCGGCAAAGCGGAATCACCGTACATCGTCTGGCGGTAACGTATTCCCCGGTCACCAGACCGATCGTAAAACTGGATACGACTGCACTGCCAGACAACTTCATTCTGAAAGAAGATTTCGACGACAACTACATGCAGTGGGATAACCACAAGGGCCATTCGGAAGTGAAGAATGGCTTTTACGAATTGTCCAACCCAAAGGAGAGTTATCTGTTCTGGGAAGACTACGCGATGTTCAAGGTACATGACTATTCGGTCGAAAGTGAACTTCGACTGATTAGCGGATCACACGTAAGTCCTTATGGCTTGTTGCTTGGGATCAAAGGCTGGGCCGGTGATTATCTTCAGTTCTCCATCACGGCAAATGGATTTTTCCGGCTGACCCGTAATGTGGATTGGGAAGAAGAGACGTTGGTACCGTGGAAATTCAGTTCTACAATCAAAAGTTCTGCTGCCAATGTGATCACCGTAAGCCGGCGCAATAAATCGTTATATTTTTACGTAAATGGCGTTCAGGTCCTGAAGCATGCCGATGTGAAACTCGCCGGTAACGGGGTAGGGTGGATCCTGACAAACGATGTCAGGAAAGTGCGGGTGAATTACATCCGGATACGCCAGCCGTTGCACGCCGTAACGAATGTGGCTGACATGACGGTATCCGACCGCGAGCGCCTTACCGCCAATATCAACTCGTCGGCCGAAGAGTTTGGCCCGGTTATTAGTCCCGATGGAAACTCGCTCTACTTTACACGGGATGATAATCCCGGTATCCAGGGCCTTGAAAAGGACGATATATGGTATTCCGAATATCAGGACAATCAATGGAGTCCGGCGACGAAGATGCCCGCACCGCTCAACAACGCGGGGAACTGTGCGGTTGTTTCGGTAAGCGCAGACAACCAGACTTTACTGTTGCGTGGCGATTACGACAACGATAAGACCACTGTGAAAGAATCGCTCTACATTTCACATCGCACGGGCGAGAACTGGGAGCGACCCGCGAAGGTGGTCATCAGGGGATTCAGGAACAAGGATCACGAAGAGGATTTCTGCCTGTCGAACGAGGAGACGATCCTTATCTCATCGATCGAGAACAATACCTCACTGGGTGAACGTGACCTTTATGTCTCATTTCTGCAACCTGATAACACATGGTCCGAGCCGGCGAACCTTGGCAACGTCGTGAACACGACCTCGAACGAATTTTCTCCATTCCTCGCAGCCGATAATACAACGCTTTACTATTCCTCATTTGGCATGCCATCGTATGGCAAGGCCGACATCTATGTGACGCGGCGTCTGGACGATACGTGGAAGAACTGGTCGCCGCCACAGAACCTTGGCCCCATCATTAACACCGACCTGAACGATCAGGGTTTTACGCTCGCGGCCAGCGGTACGGAAGCGTATCTGAGTTCCGAACAAAATACCGCCGGCAAAGCCGATATTTTCAAGGTGAAACTTCCGCCGCCGTTACAACCGGAGCCGGTGGTGTTGATCTACGGCAAAGTCTACGACTCAGGGACCGGCAAGACCATCGGCTCCGAAATCGTCTATGAAGATCTTGCGTCCGACGAGGGGCGGGGTAGGACCCGGTCCGATCCGAACACCGGTGACTATAAGATTGTTCTTCCCTACGGTGAGCACTATGGATTGAACGCCAGCCGGGACGGCTACTTGCCGATGAGCGCAAGTGTTGATATCGTTGAAGAGAAACCTTATCAGGAGATCGAACTCGACCTCTACCTCGTACCATTGAGGGCTGGTCAGAACATTGTGTTAAATAATCTGTTCTTCGTTGCGGGTAGCCCTGAGATTGTAATGAAGTCGTACGCCGAACTGCGTAAGATGGTCGCCATCGTGAAGCAGTACCCTTCCATGAAGTTCACGATCGCCGGCCATACCGATGACGGGAACGGTGAGAGCGCCCGTTATCTACAGAAGCTTTCAGAGCGCCGTGCTGAGGCGGTGAAAAACTACTTCGTTACACATGGAATTCAGGCGGAACGAATAAGCACTGTCGGTTATGGTAAAGACAAGCCCGTCGCTGCCAATGACAGTAACGAAAATCGTCAGAAGAACCGGAGGGTTGAGTTCATCGTCGATGCGCTGTGAAACGACCCCTCGCGATAGCGATCCCAGGCTGGCTGTTCATCATCACCGGTGCTCTCGGATTCGTTTTCCATCTGAACGAATTTGACTTCTCTGATCCGCTCGCAAATGACGCAGTGTGGATCTTGCTGGTGCGACTCCTGGCGGTTGTGGGCGTGCTGATTCTACGGGGCGTTGGATTGGGCCGCTGGCTATTGATCGCGTGGATGGCGTACCATGTGGTTCTAAGTTATTTTCATACGACTTCAGAACTTATCATTCACCTCTTGTTTCTGGCACTGTTGATGGTGATCTTGTTTGGCCAAAAGGCGGAGGCTTATTTCAGACGTTCATAAGTATGATCAGCGTGCTCAACAACACTTTGTTGTTCAGACATGGGTTGCCATGGCCCTGACACGCTGACTTCATTAAACTCAAGAATATTTAGTTTCTGCTGTAACTTTTGCTTTTTTTCGGAGTATTGCCAGTATCCGGATAATCAAGCTGCATATGGTTCTGAACTACTTTAAGATTGCATTCCGCAACCTCACCAAGAACAAGGGCTACACATTCGTAAACATCGCCGGCCTGGCAACGGGCATGGCTGTAGCGCTGTTGATCGGTTTATGGATATGGGACGAACTCACCTTCAACCGGTATCATGAGAATTATGACCGGCTTGCTCAGGTGTGGCAACATAATGTCTACAACGGGGTGAAGCAGTCACAAATGGCCAACCCCTATGTAATGGCTGAAGAAATCAGGAATACCTACGGTGCTGACTTCAAGTCCGTAATCCAGTCGACCTGGAATTTCGGGAGAATATTGGCGGTGGGCGAAAAGAAATTCAGCAGGTCGGGAATGTACTGGGAGCCGGAGGTAATCGACATGTTTTCAATCCGGCTTTTGAGAGGCGATCCCGAATCTGCCTTGGATGATCCGTACTCGATCCTGCTTTCCAGGTCTGTCGCTGAATCGTTTTTCGACAAAGAGGATCCGGTCGGACAAACCATGCGTATCAATAACAAAACGGATGTGAAGGTTACCGGAGTTTATGAGGACCTGCCACATAGTTCGCGTTTCAGCGACATGAGTTTTATTATGCCATGGTCGCTTTACATAATCGAATCGGAATGGATCAAGACGATGGATGATCCGTGGGGCAGCAACTTCACGCAAACCTGGGCACAGATCGCGGACAATGCAGACATGGATGAAGTATCAGCCAAGATCATCAACGTGAAGTACAACAAGCTTCAAGGCGATAATGAACGCAAATACAAACCCGAGGTGTTTCTGCATCCGATGAGCAAGTGGCATTTGTATTCGGAGTTTAAGGAAGGTCGCAACGTTGGGGGCCGTATTGAATTTGTCTGGATGTTCGGCATCATCGGCGTGTTTGTCCTCATGCTAGCCTGCATCAACTTCATGAATCTGAGTACTGCCCGTTCAGAGAAACGCGCGAAGGAGGTTGGTATCCGTAAATCCGTTGGCTCAATGCGATCACAACTGGTGGGCCAGTTCTTTTGTGAATCGGTCGCTGTAGCCATGCTGGCGTTCCTCGTGGCCCTTGGATTGGTACGACTGGCTTTGCCTCAGTTCAACCTTGTCGCGAACAAGCATCTCGCCTTGATGTGGGACAGTCCAACGTTCTGGCTGATCTGTATCGGGTTCACGTTGCTTACCGGTGTCATCGCGGGCAGTTACCCGGCGTTATACCTGTCGTCATTTCAGCCTGTAAAGGTGTTAAAGGGAACATTCCGCGCAGGACGACTCGCCTCGCTGCCGCGGCAGGTATTGGTTGTCCTTCAGTTTACCGTATCGGTTATATTGATTATCGGCACGATCGTCGTTTTCAGGCAGATTGACTTTGCCAAAGACCGCCCGATTGGATATGAGCGCGATGGCCTGATCCATATTTTCCTTCAAACGGGGGATATACACGAACATTTTGATGTTATCCGAAACGAGCTGAAGACGCAGAATGCGATCGTTGAAATGGCCGAAGCAGGCAGTCCAACCACGGAAGTGTGGAATTCAAACGGAGGGTTTACCTGGAGTGGAAAGGATCCTTCGCTAGCCGTAGACTTTCCGAACAACGGGGTAAGCCACGAGTTTGGACAGACGGTGGGTTGGAAATTCAGGGATGGCCGGGACTTTTCGCGGGAGTTCGCTAGTGATTCAAACGCCTTTGTGATCAACGAGGCCGCAGCGAAGTTCCTTGGATTTGAAAATGCGGTTGGGGAGGTGCTGACCTGGAATGAAAGACCATATACAATCATCGGCGTAATCGAAGACATGATCATCGAGTCGCCATACGAGCCGGTCCGGCCCTCATTATGGCACATTGACCGCTACGACAATGTGAACCTTGTCATTCTGAAGCTCAATCCCGCAGTCAGCGCCCATAAGTCAATCGAGAAAATACAGGCGGTCTTCACGAAGTACAGTCCTGCTTCACCTTTTAACTATCAGTTTGTGGACGAGCAGTACGCCCGCAAGTTCAGTAATGAAGAACGCGTCGGCAAACTTGCCAGCTTCTTCGCATTGCTGGCGATCTTTATCAGCTCGCTTGGCATTTCAGGACTGGCCAGCTTCGTTGCGGAACAACGGACAAAGGAGATCGGTGTGCGTAAAGTCATGGGAGCAGGTGTATTGAACTTGTGGGGAATGCTCTCAATAGA
>CBKWFZ010000214.1:0-6405 GCA_966673785.1 uncultured bacterium | reverse complement strand
TGACATGCAGTCTGCCTTGATGGGTCGTTTCCCATTTTTCGAGCTCCTTGTGAAAAATGATGCTCTCCTCGTCCCGGTTACAGTCCATGAGAGAAGGAATACTGTTGGGTTCCTGCGTGAGAATACTTTTTATGATGGACAACATGGGTGTGATCCCGCTTCCACCTGCAAACATGATAAGATGCCGTTTGCGGTTAGCATCGAACTCCGTGGTGAACTGTCCCATCGGTTCCATGATGCGCATGGTTTGTCCTTCCGCGAGATGGTCGTTAAGCCAGTTCGACATCGCGCCGTTTTCGACCCGCTTGACCGTAACCGCCAAATCCTTATCAGTGAACGGCGATGAACACAGTGAATATGCTCTCCGTATCTCCTTGCCGTTAATCGGATGGATCAGCGTCAGAAACTGGCCGGCTTTGTAATGAATAGCATTAGCTGGTTGTTCAAAGACAATGGTAATGGCATCTTTGGTTTCCCGGATCACCTGTTTCACCTTCAAATCATAATAATGCGGACCTGCGGCGGGAGTGGTCGTTTCTTTCTTCCCGGATTTTTTGAAAAAGCTGAAAGCCATCTCGGATCGTTTGTATTCTTGTTATATCTAACCAGGAAAACCCCCGGCGTGTTATCCGCACAAAATTCCAATACCTGACACGTCTTTGGCGGTGGGCAAATGTAAGAAGGTTCGGGCGGTTTGAATAATCAATTTTATGCGAAATCGCGCTGTTTTTGCCGATTTCCCCGCAGAAAGTTTATTTTGCCTTCTTACCAATACGGGTTACTTTTGCCTTTTATCAACCAGCATGCAGTTAAACCCACTCACAGCAATTTCTCCGGTTGATGGCCGGTACTTCGAGACCTTAAAACCGCTTTCACCCTATTTTTCGGAATTCGGACTCATCCGATACCGGGTTCAGATTGAAATTGAATACCTGATTTCGCTCTCTGCCACGATCCATGAGCTCGAGGACTTTCCGGCGCATATGATCGTCGAGGTTCGTCGCATTTACAAGAACTTCACCGAGACGCACGCCCAGGAGATCAAGGAAATTGAAAAGACTACCAACCACGATGTAAAAGCAGTCGAATACTTTCTGAAAAGAGAGTTTGACCGGCTCAAGCTGGGGCCATTCAAGGAGTTTATCCATTTCGGCCTGACATCGCAGGACATAAACAACACCGCCGTTCCGCTCTTGCTGAAGGAATTCATGGAGCGTGAGTTCTATCCGCTGATCGAATTGCTGCTGACGCGTCTGCATTCAATGGGCAAGGAGTGGAAAGCAATCCCCATGCTCGCGTTCACGCATGGGCAACCCGCATCGCCAACCCGGCTGGGTAAAGAGATCATGGTTTTCGCGACACGTCTTGAAAGACAGCTCCATCAGTTGAAGACAGTCCCGTATTCGGCCAAATTCGGCGGCGCTACCGGAAATTTCAATGCGCATCATGTTGCATACCCGTCTATCGACTGGAATCGTTTCGCAGAAGAGTTTTGCAGTCATCTTGGTCTTGCACGCAGTTTTCCGACAACGCAAATCGAGCACTACGACAACCTCGCGGCCTTTTTCGATGGCATGAAGCGCATCAACACCATTCTGCTCGACTTCAGCCGCGATGTATGGCAATACATTTCCATGAACTACTTCCGTCAGAAAATAAAGGAAGGAGAGATTGGATCGTCAGCGATGCCGCATAAGGTAAACCCGATAGATTTCGAGAACGCCGAGGGCAATCTCGGATTTGCCAATGCGATGTATGAACACCTCGCTGCAAAACTTCCCATCTCGCGCCTGCAACGGGATCTGACAGATTCCACGGTTATCCGAAACATCGGACTTCCTATGGCGCACAGCTACCTGGCGATACAGTCGCTTTTAAAAGGTATTTCAAAACTCGAGCTCAACAAAGCAGCGATCGAACGTGACCTTGACGAAAACTGGGCGGTTGTGGCAGAAGCAATTCAAACCATACTGCGAAGAACGGGCTACCCCAACCCGTACGAGGCACTCAAGGCGCTGACACGTAAAAATGAAAAGATCACGCGGGAGGCCATCGCGGCGTTCATCGAAGAACTGGACGTAAAACCGGAAGTACGCGAGGAGCTGAAAAAGATAACGCCATTCACGTACACCGGCATCTGACGCCTACTCGGGCGTGTACAATAGCTGTCGCGTCGCAAAGTCGTAAAGCGTCGTTCTGCGCAACTCGTAATACGCCAGCCAGAATTGTTTCAGCGCGTCGATGTAGCTGCGTTTTGCCGCATCCTTTTCGTTCAGCGCAATATTGAGATTGGTGATGTCAATTTTGCCGATCAGGTAGCGGTTCTGTGCAACGATGTAACGTTCCTGCGCCACCTCGTCCGCCTTCCTCGTGATTTCACTCTGAAGACGCAGCATTTCAAATTGTCCGACCTTGGTGTAAACGTCCTGCTCGAAAGTCACTTCGTCCTGGGCGATTATATAGTCATTCAGTTTCTTGTTAGCCATGGCGGTGCGCGTATATGACTTGTTCCGGCCCCAATCAAGGATCGGAACGCTTAAAGAAAGATTGATATACTGCTGTTCAAGCGGATCCTGATACACATCATCCACAGCGATCCCATTGTTATTCAACCCATAGGAGGCGGTGATATTCGTTCCGCGGAATCGTTCGCCTTTAGCCTGAGCAACGCCGCGGTCGGCTTCGATACGGCGTCGTTGGAAGGCGATATAGTCTGACCTGTTCTCCTTCGCATACTGCAGTGCCTCGTCCACAGTAACCGTGAACTGGGGAATCTCCTCGGGGAGAACGAGTTCAACCTGGTCGTTATCCATAATACCAATGAAAGACCGCAGTTGCAACCGCGCTGTTTGCAAATTAAGTCGGGCCTGCGCGACATCCTGACGCGAGCGCAACAACTGCAGTTCAACCTGAAGCAATTTATCCTTCGAGGTAGTGCCAATGTTGTAGCGGCCCTGTTCTATCTTGTAGATGGTATCGTTATTTGCAAGGTTGAACTGAGCGATCTGTAAAGCAATCTGGTTTTCGATGACGTTGAAAAAGCGCTCAACGGCCTGCCTGGATATCAATTCATTTTCCTCCACAAATTCACGCTTCGATTCCTCGAACAAAAGCGGTTCCGTCATCCGCTGCCAGCGCAACCGGTTGAAGGTCAGCAACGGCTGCGTAAGTCTGATATTCATTACCGTCCCGCTCCATTGTTCGTTTGCTGTGTTCTCGTTTGTAAAATCGCGGAAGTAGTTCAGATTAGTGTTAACGGATATCTCGCCTCCCGTAAAACTAATCGGTTGAAGCAGCCCCAGCTGCAGGAAGTTGTCCGTCTGCCGGAGCGGCTTGTACTCGATGGTTCCGTCTGGCTGAAGAACCGGGTTCACTCGCTTGTAATACGTAGGGATATTGCCGGTGAGCCTCAACTGAGGATTAAACTCAGTCTTGTAATATCGATATTGCCAGTAGCTGTTTTCCTTTCGCGTTTCGGCCTGTTTGCTTGCCGGCGACTGACGTTTGGCGCGCTCAATGATATCCTGAAGCGTGAACGCCTGCTGTGCTGACAGCTGGGAAAAACACAAAAAAGAAAACAGGAAAATAAAAACCGAAAGTCTGTTATTCATAACGCAGAGAAGTAATCGGATCCTGGTGTGCCGCCTTGCGCGCCGGTGCTATGCCGAAGATCAGCCCGACCGTGGCCGCGACACCAAAGGACAACACAATGGAATTGAAGCTTATGGTTGTAGGAATGTCGGCTACTTTTGAAACAAGATGGGCCATGGTTACTCCGAGGGCAATGCCGATGATGCCTCCCGACACACTGATCATGATCGCCTCGAAAAGAAACTGCTGAACTACGTCCGATTTCTTTGCGCCGATTGAAAGCCGGAGGCCGATTTCCTTAATGCGTTCCAGGACGGAAGCGAGCATGATGTTCATGATTCCGATTCCGCCGACGAGCAATGAAATGAAAGCGATCGAAGAGAGCACGTAATTAAAGATGTCACTGGTACGCTGTTGCTGCTTCAATAGCATTTCCGGAATTTCGATTTCGTAGTCTACCACATTATAATGTCGCCGTTCGAGAAGACGTGAAACGATCTCCGCTGTGGGAACCATCGTGCCGGTCTCGCTTACCTGTATAACAAGCCGGTCAAGCTGGTGATAGTTCTTTCTTTCTGTTTCGTCCTCCTCCCCGGCCCCGCTGGAGATAACCACATTACCGCGGCTACGCATGGCCTCGATCCGGAGTTGTTCGGGCGTAACCTTGTCGCGGTTCTTATAACGAATCAGCACCGTCTTCAGCGGCGAATAGATATCCATGTTATAGTCCCGGATTCCAAGTTTGCTGATACTTGCCGAGGAAAGCGCCCGCTCCTGCAGCACGCCTACGATTGTCAGCCAGTGCGGACCAACCTTGATCGATTTACCGATCGCATTCTCGGTGGGAAAGAATTTTGCCTTGATGGAATTACCGACGATGCACACGGGCGAGCCGGAAACAAGATGTTCCTCGCTGAACATCTGACCCTCCTTAACGCTAAAGTCCGTAATCTCGAAATATGCTGGCTCAACGCCGACAAGTTTCGCCGATCTGCGGAGGCCATTGCGGATTACGTATGTGTCGAGGATGATCTCGGGACTGACCCGTGATATTCCGGGAATGGTCTCGACGATGTTTCTGACATCGCGAACGGTAAGTCCGGGTGAAAACTTCTTCTTCTCTTTCTTCCCAACTTCCTCTTCCACATTTTCTTCTTTCTGCTCGATGATGGGTTTGACAACGATGTTATTCACGCCAACGAGTTTGATCTGCTCGAGGATTTCCTTCTGCGCGCCATTGCCAATAGCGAGCATAGCTATAACAGCGGCGACACCAAAGATGATACCGAGAGCCGTCAGCAGGGACCGGATCTTGTTCGCGAATACCGCATCAATGGCGATATACAGGTTTGCCAGGAGACGTTTTGAGAACATGACCTAATTTTGCGCGGTGGGTAGCACTTGCTTTTCTTCAGGCTGATTCTCGTCCTTCCGGCGTTTACCGTCCATTTCCTTGAGCAGGCTCACTTCGCGATCCTCGACACCTGCAGGCACCGACAGGTAAACCCGCTCATCACCCGACAGTCCTGCAAGAATTACAGCGTCATTTGCATTGGTATCGCCAACCTGGACTTCCTGTTTGACAATATTCAGTCCGTCCTTCCGGAAAACGTATGTAATGGAATCCGCCTGGCTGTGCAGACACTCAAGCGGTACGAAGATCGCCTCATCGATCACCTTAACGATAATCCGGTTACTGGTGGTCATAGAGGGACGCAATGTGGGGTCTGACCCTTCGATCTCTATGGCCACTTCAAAAACCTTCGAATCGGAGTTTGGCCGTTGCTCGCCCACGTTAGCAACGCGTATAACCTCGCCGTTAAGTTTCTTATCCGGATAAGCATCGAGACCGAGCTCGACCTTCTGCCCCGCCTTCACCTTTCGGACGTCGACTTCATTGACGTAAGTTTTGGACATCATCTTGGTAAGGTCGGGAAGCGACGCGACATTAGGTTCCCACATCTGGATCTGGGAGCCGGCTTTTATTGGTTTACCGTCCCAGCCCTTCACATATATCACCATACCGTCTTCCGGCGCGGTGACATCGAAGGATGCAAGTACCTTTGTCATCGCTTCAAAATCGTTCTGGACTTTTCGAAGCTCAGCCGCAACTTCACGCATCTTTTCGACGTTCTGCTTCTTTTTGATCTTGTAGTTCTCCTGCGCCTGTTCGTAGGCGCGCTTTGCCTTATCGTAGTTGATCTCGTTTTGTTTGATCGTTGCCGGTGGTTCGAATTTCGACTGATCGAGGATGATCTGCTTTTCCTCGAGGGCATAATGAAGATTTATGAGTTCGTCACGCGACTGCCTCATCTGCAGCGTTGTATCGAGTTGTGTTTGTGTGTACCGTGAGTTTGCCTTTTCGAGCTCGATCTGTTTTTCGTTAAAGCGGTTTTGAAATTCGGAGCGGTCAAGGGTGGCAACCCAGTCACCTTTTTTCACCAGCGTACCCTCTTCGACGATACTTTGAATCGTAACCTGCCAGATCCTGAAATCGCGAAGCTGACCCGGTCCGAGAATCATAACCGAATTCTTTGCCTCCAGTTGCCCCGTTGTTTCAATTTCAATTTTGAAAGGTCCCTTTTTTACCTGGGTCATAACATCAGTCAGACCGCCCGCGTCGGACCTCCCAAACACGAGATAGACAGCAACGAGAACGACGACGACTCCGGATCCGATAAGAAGATTTTTTTTCATTTCAGGATAGTTAAAAGAAACAAGACAGATTTTTGATGTCCGACAACTGTGGTTCAGGTGAACGCAAAAATACCGAATTACACTTAAGAAAACCGATCCCTTCGTCTATCCCTATTT
>CBKWFZ010000213.1:0-6424 GCA_966673785.1 uncultured bacterium | reverse complement strand
TTCACTCAGCGACGATTTAAATAGTCTCGCGTTCATTATCTCTTCTTCGCGGGCACCGCCGTTCACGGCATGATCCATCACGCAGACTGCGCCCGGACATCCGGGCCAATTTTCATTTCATCAACGTTAAATCATGTTCAGGCATATCATGCTGCCACTGCTGGCGATGTATTCATTCATCGCAACGCAGGCGCAGACACCATGTACGGGTTCTCTTTCCGGCCGTGTCACCGATGGCGCGGGTAATCCGCTTCCCGGAGCCGGTATCTTATTAAGTCCGGGTGACCTCGGTCAGGCAACGGATGCAACGGGGCGCTACACGTTCAAGAATCTTTGTCCCGGCGCCTATCGGGTAACCGTTCAGTATGTGGGCTATACCGATGTAGTGCTGCGTCTGCGGATTTCGGGTGACACGGAAAGAAGCTTTGTGCTGGAAGAAGCGGTAACCGAATTGAGCGAGGTGGTCATTCAGCATCATGACGCGGCCAACACCGAGCATGCGACGAACTTCGTGGAGATCGATGAACGTCAGCTCGCTGAGAATGCGGGCAAGGCACTTGGGGAGACGTTGAAGGAGATCCCGGGTGTGACGTCGCTGCAAACAGGTCCTGGTATATTCAAGCCGGTTATTCATGGTGTCCACAGCCAGCGACTCCTGATTCTCAATCACGGTATCCGCCATGAAGGGCAGCAATGGGGTGCGGAACATGCACCCGAGATCGATCCTTTTGTTGCATCAAACATCGTGGTGATCAAAGACGCGTCCGCGATAAAGTTTGGAACCGACGCGCTGGGCGGGGTAGTCGTAGTGAACCCTGCGCCACTGCCGGAAACGAACCAGCTGTCGGGAACCCTTGCGTCGGTGCTGCAAAGCAACGGACGTTCAGGAACGTTGTCAGGAATGCTCGAGGGTGGAATAAAAGGACATGACGGCTGGGGCTGGCGGGTGCAGGGAACCGCGAAACGCGCCGGCGATTTTCGCACGCCGGACTATGTGCTCACCAACACAGGAATAAAGGAACTGAATTTTTCGGCAGCCGCGGGATACCACACGCGTAAGGCAGGCGTTGACTTTTTCTTCAGCAGGTTTCAATCGGAAAACGGAATCCTGCGCGGGACCGCCATCAGCAGTCTTGATGACCTTGTGAATGCGATGGAACGCGATGTGCCGCTGTACACCTCGGATTTTTCGTATCGGATAAAGGAACCGCGTCAGAACGTGAGTCACAACCTTGTCAAGCTCAACGGTCACGTCAGCGGGGAATCGGGTGAATGGAGAATTCAATATGCGTTCCAAAACAACAATCGTCAGGAATTCGATCTGCGGATCGGGGACCTGTCCAAAATTCCAGCCATCGACCTGAAGCTTAACACGCATACGGTCGACGCCGAATGGGAGACCCATCACTCGGAGAGCAGAACGTTTTCGCTCGGCATAAACGGGATGTATCAATCGAACCAGAATGTTCCCGGGACACAACGTATACCCTTCATACCGAATTTCGATAACATTTCCGCGGGTGTATTCGGCACCGCGAAGTTCTTCATCGAAAAATGGACAATTGACGCCGGGGTTCGTTATGACTTCCGGAATTATTCCGTCAAGGGATTCGACTTCAAGAACGCACGTTACGATGCTTCGTTCAATTTTAACAATGTGAGCGCAGCAGTTGGCATCACGCGACAGCTCACTGCGGAGCAGTCTGTCAATCTGAACGTCAGCACAGCATGGCGGCCGCCGCATGTTTCGGAACTGTACAGCGTGGGAACGCATCAAAGCGCGGCTGCGATCGAATACGGGCTGATGCTCGATCGCGAAACGAATGACGTACGCGATATCAACGAAGTCGAGTTTTCGCCCGAACAGGCGGTCAAGGCTGTTGCCTCATATCAACTTAGAAAAGACCGGGTCCAGCTTACCGTGACGCCGTATGCGAATTACATCGTCGACTATATCTATCTCAGGCCGCGTGGCATAACGCGTACGGTACGCGGTGTGTACCCATACTTCCGGTACGAGCAAACGGATGCGTTGTTCCTGGGTACCGACATTGCCATGCGGATCGAACTGCATCCCCACCTGAGCGCGAGCTCCAGAGCGTCACTGCTCCGGGCGCGTGACGTAGTCGATGACAGCTATTTTCTTTTCGTGCCATCAAACCGGTATGCGTTGAGTCTCCGCTATGAACGGCCGGAACTGTTTGGCCTGAAACATGTGTACCTGGAATCGGGAGCTGAATTTGTCCCGAGACAGAATTTCGCGCCGCGGGTGGTTACCGTCCGCGAGATCAAGGAAGCTGAAGAGAATGGCACCGATCCATTCGGGGGCGACCCGTCCATCTTTGATTTTGCACCGGCGCCGGATGGATATACCGTTATTGACTTTGCTGTTGGATTCTCGATAAGCGCGGAGAAAACACAGTACGACGTCAGGTTATCGGCGGACAATCTTTTCAATCAGCGCTTTCGTGACTATACAAATCGCTTCCGGTACTATGCCGATGATATCGGACGGAATGTGATTCTCTCAATTAAATGCATCTTTTAATCCAAAATCCCTTATAATGAAAAAGTACGCTAACTCTGGAATTGTAAACTATTTTCTTTCGCTATTGTCGTTTTCGGTTCTCATTTTTCTCAGCTCGTGTAACGATGACGATGATCCTGTCCGGGAAGATACGCCGGAACTGATAACGAAGGCGACGTTGACATTTACACCAACCGGAGGCGGAACCGCGGTAACTGCCACGGCAACCGATCCCGACGGCGAAGGTGTTCAGGATCTCACGACCGACGGACCGATCAACCTCGACGAAGGTACGTCGTATACGTTGACCATCGAACTTATCAACGAACTGGCGGATCCCACCGATGACGAGTACGACATCACCGCGGAAGTAGAAGAGGAAGGTGACGAACATATGCTGTTCTTTTCCTGGACGAACAACGTATTCAGTGACCCGGCAGGAAACGGTAACATTGATAATCGCGCAGATGACGTTAACTATAATGATGAGGATGTAAACAGTCAGCCCCTCGGTCTGAGTACGTCATGGACAACAGCTGGCGTTTCGTCCGGAAAATTCCGTGTCGTGCTTAAACACCAGCCGGAGCTGAAGTCAGCTACTTCGACTGCCAATGACGGGGAGACCGATCTCGATGTTGAGTTTGATATAAACATTCAGTAGCAGTAAACCGATTACCGCTATGGATGTAATCATCGTGGGTGGCAGTTATGCCGGACTGAGCGCGGCCATGGCCCTGGGAAGGTCACTAAGGCAGGTGATGGTCATTGATTCCGGGAAACCGTGCAATGCACAAACGCCGCATTCGCATAACTTTCTTACGCAGGACGGAAAGACTCCGCGCGAGATATCTGATCTCGCACGCGCCCAACTTTCCGGCTATCCGACGGTGAGCATTATCGATGATGTTGCGCTGGAAGGAAGACGAACCGCATCCGGCTTTACGGTGAACCTTGCTTCCGGTGAATCCATATCGGGCAGGAAACTGATTTTCGCCACCGGCATAAGGGATCAGCTTCCGGAGATCCCCGGCTTTGCAGAAAGCTGGGGCATCTCTGTTATTCACTGCCCGTACTGCCACGGCTATGAGTTTCGCGGAAAAAGAACGGCGGTCCTTGCCGATGGCGAAGTCGCGATGCACTATGCGCCGATGTTGCTGAACCTCACCAAAGATCTCACTATCCTGACGAACGGGAAGTCGACCTTCACACATGAACAGTTTGAAAAGCTGAGCAGGCACAACGTAAAAGTCAACGAAACGAAAATCGCGCGGATTGAACACCGGGAAGGTTATATCACGAATGTGATCCTGGAGCAAGGTCAGCTGGCCTGCGACGCGTTATACTTCAGGCCGCCGTTTGTACAGCACTCCGCCATTCCTGAGGCCCTTGGTTGTGAGTTCACGGAACAAGGTTACCTCAAGGTAGACGCGACGCAGAAGACTACGGTCGACGGCGTGTATGCCGCGGGTGACAACTGCTCGCCGATGCGGTCAGTGGCAAACGCAGTTTCGTCGGGCAACATGGCCGGCGCGGCGGTAAATCGGGAGCTGGCGTTGGAGGACTTCGGGTAGCACCTACTCATACCGCAACGTCTTCGCCGGATTCACCAGCGCCGCCTTGAAGGTGTGAAAGCTGATTGTAATCGCTGTAATTGACAACGCCACCAGCGCGGTAAGGATAAAGATCATCGGACTCAATTCGATGTGAAACGCAAATCGCTGCAGCCACGAATCAGCCACAGTCAGGATCACAGGAAACGCAATGATGTTCGAGAGCAAAACGAGCACGATGAATTCCGTGGACAGCAGCCGCGCAATGGTCCAGACGTTTGCGCCGAGCACTTTCCGGACACAGATTTCCTTCGTCTTCGAGGCAACCAGGAACGATACCAGCCCGAACAATCCGATAACCGCGATCAGTATGGTCACCGTTGAAAAGATCGCGAACACTTTGGCCAGGCGTTTTTCCTTCTCGTACTGCCGCGCAAAAGTCTCGCTTAGAAATGAGTAATTGAATTCGTTTTCAGGGAAGTACTTAGTCCAGACGTTGCCCAGGGTTTCGATCAGCGTCTTCGTATCAGCGGCTGAAAAGCGCACCGCGAACAGATACCCGCGATTCGTGTTGAAATCAATTGCATTCAGTGATACCTTATTCTGAAGTCCCTGATCATGGTAGTCTTTCACAACACCAATGACAATCCCTGCCGGTGATTGGGATGGACTGGTGATCCGCTTTCCGATCGCATTTTCAGCAGTGCCCCAACCCAAAGCCGCGACCGCCGACTCATTGATTAGAAGGGCATCCTCATCGGAAAGCCGCGCCGGATCAAAATTCCGGCCCGCTGACAATTTCAGGTCAAGGGTCGCGAGGTAGTTTTCATCCGCTGCAATATACTGCATGCTAACGGCGTCGTCGCCCGACTTCCCTTCCGGGTAAGCAATCTGTCCGCGCCAGCCCGAAACGGCGGGAAGCGCGTTGCAGCGCGTCACCTCCTTTACGATGGACTGATCTTTCAGTTCATTAAGGAAGGCTGCATAAACATCGGATTCCACGCCCCGGGTATGCGCCGCGCTGATCACAAAGATCTCGTCCTGCGTGAAACCCAGCTCACGACCCTGCATGTACCGAAGCTGGTCGATCACTATTATTGTTCCTGCTACAAGGCTTACGGAAATCGTAAACTGCAGCACCACGAGCGTCCTTCTTAAAACGACGCCACTCGCACCGCTCTGCATTTTGCCTTTGAGTATTTCAACCGGTTTGAACGCTGACAAGACCAGCGCGGGGTAATATCCCGAGCAAAGGGCAATGAGACCGGTAAGGATGAGACTTGCTGCGATTAATCGCAACGTGAGCAATGACGCAAGGGAGTATGTTTTGCCCAGCAGTTCGTTGAAAGCGGGAAGGAAAAGTGCAATGAATACTATCGCGAAACCAAAAGAGATGATCGTGATAATGAAGGACTCGCCCAGGAATTGTGCGATCAGTCTTGTGCGCGACGAGCCTACTACTTTCTTCACGCCGACTTCTTTTGCGCGTTGCACAGAACGGGCCGTAGCGAGGTTTATGAAGTTAATGCACGCAAGCAGGATGACAAAAACGCCAACTCCGCCCAGCAGGTACACCGTATTGATATTTCCGATGGGGCCGAATCCGTTTCCTGCTTTGCTGCGCAGATAGATTTCGTTAAATGGCTCCAGCACCACCGCTGCGGTCACGCCCCATTGTTTAAATTGTTCGCCCGCTTTCTCCGAATAGATATCTTTTATTTTCGCTTTGTATGCCTCGGCATCGGTGCCCTTTTTCAACAGCACATAATTCCGCATATTGAAATTTCCCCAGCCATCCGTGTAACTGAAATGCGTATTGAGTTTCTCGAACGTCGCGAAGGAAACAATCATGTCACTCTGAATGTGGGAATTGGATGGCATGTTTTTCATTACCCCCGTTACCCGCAGTTCGATGGTGTCGTTGAAGGTAAGTATGTTATTCAGTCCGGCACCACCTGGAAAATACTTGGCCTCCATATCTTCGGTGATAACGATGCTAAACGGTTCATTGAGTGCTGTGTTCGCATCGCCTGCGACGAGTGGGAACGTGAACATGCTGAAAAATTCCGGGCTGGCATAATGAACCTGTTCACGGACCATTTTGCCATTGAGGTTGGCCATCAGTTCGGGGGCACCTCTTGTGTATAAAACCATTTCGGTTTCGGGGAATTCCCGTCTCAGCACATCCCCTATGGGCCATGCGTTTGTCTCAAGGAAATTTTCACCGTTGGCGTCTTTTGAGAATGATGCCGATACGCGATACAACCGGTCTCCGTTTTCGTGGACTTTGTCGTACGACACCTCGTCCAGTACATAAAGCGTGATGAGAATCCCGGCAGCCAGCCCG
>CBKWFZ010000212.1:0-6440 GCA_966673785.1 uncultured bacterium | reverse complement strand
TGTATACACCTTCGTTGAGCAGTAGCACTGCTTTCTGGCTGTCGATTATATTGAGAAGAACAGTTCGGTCGGAGATTGACGCTAACGCTTCCGATACTGCATGATGGTCGTCGGGATCGTCCGTAACCAATAAACAAGTCTTAACTGCCATGTAAACCGGGTTGTAAAATACTCGGAAGGACTCACAGGTCGCGGCGACTTGATAACCTACCTCGGCATGGAGATTAAATTTTAGTACCATGACAATCAAGGTCAGCCAGGCATATATTTTTTTTGGAATGTGTCGAAAGAGTTATGTTGTTCAAATGAAGACGCGGAAACACTATCAGAAGGTGCTGGCGGAAATTGGGAGTCGACTTGCAGAGATGCGTGAGCGAAAAGGATTTTCTACAATCAGGGAATTTGCACACCGTTATGACTTGCCCGAGATCCAGTATTGGAGAATGGAGAAAGGTAAGGCGAACATTACGTTGAAGTCTCTTGTCAGGATACTTTCCATTCATAATGTTTCAGTTCAGGACTTCTTCTGCCTTATCACGGAAGAACAGGAATAACCTCACGTGTGTCTATAAAACGAAGATGACGTCTTGCGGGAAACGGGCAGCCAAATGTCGATGTTTTTCCCCATCCGGCCGACTTTTTCACGTTTATCATTTATGATAAGCAGGAAAGCAGGCAAAAATCACCGGCACCTTTTTTTTAGCGAAATCTTTGAACACGTGATCAATTCACGGTCAATGCTAACCATGCAAGATCAAAATTTGACGTTTCTGACGGAGCAAACGGAAATCCTGAAAGCTTTGCTGGAAAGTAAGCAGAGTGGCACGGCCATCGGTATCATTGCATCGAAACTCGATGAGAAGATGATCGTCACGGGAATCGACGACATCCTTATTGAAGACGGACGCACGACCGTCGTCCTCAAGCACTACGACGCCTCCGGATATATTCTGCCTTCACGCCTTGTGCCACTTTCGGCAATCGACGCGGTATGCCCTTTCGTCGCTTCATTCAATAATCCCATACTGAGTAACATCGAAAAAACGCGGAGCTGGATAGGTTAAAAACAGCCTCCGAACGCGACGGGCCGATTACATTCATGACAACTTCGAATTTGTAAGTGTATTCTTGTCCGGATATTCACAACGGTGTACATCATTTCAAACTACCTCAGGATCTTCGTTTACGCCTTCAAACCACTTTCCCGAACTATTGAAGTCAGCCCTGCTTTATTTCTTCGTCATGTTTCTTCTTAAAAATAGAAACAAATAGCGATATTTGCCGTATACGCTACACATATGAAGACTCACCTTGGAGAATTTGAGGAACTCGTCCTGTTGACCATAGCAGCGCTCGGGCCGGAGGCCTATGGCGTTCAGATACAACGCGACATTGAAGCACGTTGCCGCCGTAGCGTGAGTATCGGTGCGCTTCACTCTACAATTACACGCCTGGAAGAGAAGGGATTTCTGACATCCTGGACTGGCGGCGCAACCTCGGAACGGGGTGGCCGCAGCAAACGATATTATGAAGTAACCAACGCCGGCAAGAAGGCGGTGATTGAAATGAAACAATTGCGCGATCAGTTGTGGGATCTTTCAAAAATAAACCTTGCCATAAGATGATGCCGCAGCCCCCAAAAGCCGCGCGCAAGTTCTTTGAACTCGTATCCCGCCCGGCGCGCGTTGATGATCTGCAGGGTGACCTGGATGAAAGATTCTATGACACGGTGAAGAATAAGTCGCTTTTCACTGCACAAGTCCAATACTGGAAAGATGTTCTTTCACTTTGTTTCTCATATGCGTTACGCAAGAGAAGACGCGATGCCAGGTCAGGTCCCTACGCCGGGTCATCCGGCTTTTCAATGGATATGATCAGAAGCTACTTCAAGGTTGCATGGAGGAATCTTTATCAGCATCGCTACTTTTCCGTTTTGAATGCTTTCGGTCTTGCCATTGGTATGTCCGTTAGCCTTCTGCTCATCTCAATCTACAGCTATGTCTCAACTTATGATACCTTCCACGCTAATCGTGATAACATTTACACGATAATCTCGGAACGACATGAAGGTGTTAACGAGGAGGCTATGGCAACGGCACCTGTCGCACTGGCTTCACGCCTTAGACAGGAGTTTTCAGGGGCGGTGGAAGCGATAAGGATCTCACGGGCAGGTGATATTGAGGTGCAGACAACGAAAGAAAATATACCGCTCCGTACTTACTATGCAGATCCCGACTTTTTCCGTGTCTTCACTTTTGAGATACTGCGCGGTTCAGCGGCAGTTCTGGAAAGGCCGGATCAGGTTATCCTGACTGAAAGCGCTGCATTAAAGCTCTTTGGCCGCCTCGACATCCTGGGAGAAACAATAGGGGTGAGCGATCGTATTCTTGAGGTCGGTGGTGTGATGAGGGACCATCCAGTCAATTCACACCTGACCTTTGAAGCCATCGTGTCTCACAATTCGATAAACCCGGCGGGGGAGACGTTGGAGAAACAGTGGACAGAATTCCAAGGCCAGTACGTATATGTCCTGCTGGGCGAAAATACAAGCGCAGCCGATCTCGCCAACTATCTCAGCCAGGTTCAGCAGGAGATCTATGCCGGCTTTCCGGTAGCCGTATCGTTTGAACCACTGCATTTGCTGGGTATTGCGATGGGGCCGGACCTTCGCTATGCGATTGGAACAAAATGGGAAGCCAGCGGATTTTTGATGTTCGCGGTATTTGCATTGCTCATCTTGCTTCCGGCGTGCTTTAATTACACCAACTTATCGATCGCGCGCGCGATAAAGCGCGCCAAGGAGATCGGCCTTCGGAAAACCATGGGAGGTGTACGAAACCAGATTTTCTTTCAGTTCATCGCCGAGACGATACTCATCGCGCTGATCTCGCTTGTCGGGGCATTGCTGATCTTCATGCTCATACGAAGCGAATTTCAGAGTTTACTGGTCAGCGGCGCATCGCTCGATCTCTCACTCAATACCCGAACCGTTGTAATGTTTGTCGTGTTCGCCCTGGGCACAGGCGTTATCGCCGGATTTGTTCCTGCGGCACACTTTGCCAGGCTTGACCCGATTCGCGCGCTTAAAAGCAAAATCACCGGCAAGGGCACAGCAATGGGTATCAGGAAAACGTTATCCGTCCTGCAATTCGCCCTGTCATTCGGGTTTATTCTGGCTCTGATCGTATTTAACCGGCAGTATCGCTATTCGGTAAATTTCGATTTCGGATTCCAGCGTGAAAATATTGTCAATCTTGAACTACAGGACGTTGATCAGCAGCAGGCGAAACATGCATTTTCGCAACTTTCAGCGGTACAATCAATATCGATGTCGTCAGACCTTCCCGGTGTCGGTGCAAGCACTGCCTGGATAAAAAACCTCACTCGCGACTCGGTTGAAGTTTCGCAGGTTTTCGTGGACGGACCGTTCATGAACAATTTCGGATTGACGCTGCTGGCGGGACGTACATTTCCCGATGAGGTATGGAACGGTGAACGTTTCATCATCGTGAATGAAGAGTTTCTGGCAGATCAACGGATCACGCATCCGTCGGATATCATTGGAAAGACGTATGAAGTAGAAGGCAAGATACTTGAGGTCATTGGCGTTGTGAAAAATTTTCATTATCGCCCGTTGATGTTTCCGGTTAGCAGATTTTTCTTCCGTATGGACCCGAACCGGTTTCGATATGTTAACCTCAGGGTTTCTTCGACGGATCCTTTCGAAATGTTTTCACGCATGGAAGAAGCCTGGAAAGAGCTGCCGACCAGCATGAAGTTCCGGGCAGATTTTTTTGACAACGAGTTGCAGGAATCGTATCAAACGTATGTTGTGCTGCTCAAGATCGTCGGCTTTATGGGGATTTTGGCAATTACAATCTCCTTGCTGGGCATGCTTGGAATGGTCGTCTTTACGGCGGAGTCAAAGACCCGCGAAGTCGGTATCCGAAAGGTGATGGGAGCCTCGCCGGGCGTCATTGCAATGATGCTTTCGAAGGATTACCTGAAGATGATGGCCATCGCCATTGCAATTGCTATTCCTGTTACAGTCTGGATTCTCGATATCATGATGGGGCACATTCAATATTATCACGCGTCAATTTCCGCCTGGGACATTGTTATCAGTACATTGATTGTGTCGGGTTTAGGACTTCTTACGATTGCTTCGCAGACCTGGCGCACGGCGTCGGTAAATCCCGTCGATACGCTGCGGTCGGAATAACCAGCAGCTCAACCGTTGGAGGTAACGGGAATGCATCGATGTGGATAAATTTTGAAACCGCCGGCAAATCGTCGTTCGCGCTTTTTGCCCTACCTTTCGGCCATGAAAGCGATAATCTCAGTAGCGGAAACAGATCTCCGGAATAAAGAAAACATACTCAACGAATTACAGGCACTGGGCACCAGAAGGGAGCAGGAAGGCTTCATTGAACTGAAGCCCAAATCACGCAAGACAACAGAAGTGATTCGCATCCTTCGCGATCACGGAATTGTATACGAAATCACGTTCGACACGACTCCAAAGCAAAAGTAAACCACTGAATTTCAGTCCAGTATAGCTAATGTTAACGCAATGTTACGTTAATTAAGTTTTAGTTAAGTTATGATTGTGTTAATGGAATATTAAAGGGAACGCCGTTCTTTTGCGTGAAATAATACGGTTCATGCGAAGTACTTGTGTCGTGTTCCTCCTTCTCTGCGCTGTGGCGTTACCTGCTGCGTTGGCGCAGCAAAAGATCAACACCCGCCTCGGGAAGGGGATATCGGTCGTGGCCGCGGACAGCTCTTTCAGTTTGAAGTTCGGAGCGCGTTTCCAGACGTTATATCAGGGAGATCTCAATCTTGAGACGAAGGATTATGCAGACAACATCATGATCCGGCGCGCGCGCCTTAAATTCGATGGTTTTGTGTACCATCCCTCGGTGGAATACAAGGTGGAACTGGCCGTTGCGAATTCCGATATCAACGGCGGGGCTATCCCTCAATCAGGCAATACCTCGAATATCGTACTTGACGCTGTTGTCAAATGGAATTTTTCGGACCAATGGAGCCTTTGGTTTGGGCAGACAAAGTTACCCGGTAACCGTGAACGCGTGATCTCCTCGCAGGCCCTTCAACTCGTCGACCGGAGTTACCTGAATTCGCGATTCAACCTTGATCGCGATGCCGGAGTTCAGCTTCATTACAAGGGAAGACACTACAATTTTGCGGGAGCAGTAACCATGGGTGAAGGCCGGAATATCATCCGCAAGAACAACGGCGGGTACGATTTTACGATGCGCGTGGAATACCTCCCCTTCGGTGCCTTTATGTCAAAGGGCGACTATTTCGGTGCCGACCTTGCCCGCGAAGAGACTCCAAAACTCTCGATAGGTATTTCGTACGATTACAACGACCGCGCAAGTCGCGAACGCGGACAGCTTGGTGACTTTCTGAACGAAGAAAAGGACCTTGAAACCTGGTTCGCTGATGCCCATTTCAAATACCGTGGGTTCTCATCCCTTGTTGAATATGCACACCGCATCTCACACGGTGGCCCTGTTGTCCGGGACGAGTCCGGCGATTTTTTGGATTCTTTCTACACCGGCCGGGGGATCTCAGCACAGGCAGGGTACCTCTTCCCATCAGATTTCGAGATAGCAGGACGTGTTACCGATGTAATGCCTCAAACGGAAACGCAACGCGACCGCAACACGCAATATACAATCGGCGCATCGCGCTATTTTTCGAATCACAGTTTAAAGGTTCAGACCGACGTTACCCTGATTCAGCTTGAACGAAAAAATCAAACGCTGATGTACCGCCTCCAGGTGGAGGTCGCCTTCTGAACGGAGATCTTCCCCGTATCTTTCAACTACCACCGTACATTCGTAACGCGGACACATTATTTCCGGAGTAATGCTTGACAAGCATGCCATTTCTGGTATATTTGTTTAACAAGTTATATACAAATGGGCAAGGAATTTCTGGGAGAATTTGAGGAACTCGTTCTGATTATGGTTGCTGCCCTGCAGGACGAAGCCTATGGAGCTACAATTGCCGACGAAATTGAAAACCGACTTGGCCGTGAAGTGAACCTCAGTGCCGTACACGTGACCCTTTACCGCCTTGAGGATAAGGGGTTAATCAGGTCTCGGATGGGCGGCGCCACGAATGAACGCGGCGGCCGCCGGAAACGCATTTTCACAATAACGAGTGCCGGAATGGCGATGCTGAAAACAATGAAAGAGTCGCGGCTGCAACTCTGGAAGCTGATTCCCGAACTTCGGATCGGTACCGCTTGACTAACCGGAAGCACGATATTTCACATGACCCGCCGCGCTTCGCGGTTCGCTTTCTCGGTGCGTTTTGCCCCGAACAATTACAGGAGGAAATCGAGGGTGATCTGTTGCAGCGTTTCAATCGTGATGTGTCTAAATATGGACCGGCATCTGCAAGGC
>CBKWFZ010000211.1:0-6454 GCA_966673785.1 uncultured bacterium | reverse complement strand
AAAAGTTTAAGCGGATTGCCTAACAATCGTTTGGCGCAATCGTTTTAAAATTGTAACTAGGCATTTGACTGAGCCGGCTGAAGCTGTTTATGGCACCGGCTTAAACCGATTTGCTATGTACGGAGGGGGAAACATTTTTGAATCGATTAAGACCTCGGGCAGGGAATCCGAGGATCCGAAGATGCTCGAGGCGTTCGAGGCCCGAATTGCGCGCGGTGAAAAGATAGAGCCCGGTGACTGGATGCCGGACCTGTACCGCCGCCAGCTCATCCGGATGATCGAACAACATGCCCACAGCGAGATAATCGGCGCATTACCCGAGGGAACGTGGATAACGCGGGCTCCTGGGTTCCGGCGGAAACTGGCCCTGATGGCGAAGGTTCAGGACGAGGTGGGCCATGCCCAACTTCTTTACAGCGCAGCAGAGACTCTTGGGAAGACGCGCGAGCAGATGATCGAGGATCTCATCAACGGAAAATCTAAATATTCGAACATCTTCAACTACCCGGCCTTCACCTGGGCCGATTCCTGTTTCATTTCGTGGCTGGTGGACGCCGGCGCGATCGTCAATCAGCTGGCTAATGCCAAAGGCAGCTACGGTCCCTATTGCCGGGCGCTCGAGCGGATCTGTGCCGAAGAGTCGTTCCACCTGAAGTTCGGACACCACTGCGTAATCTACCTCGCAACAGGCTCTCCGGTACAGCGGACGATGTTTCAGGAGGCAATCAATCGCTGGTGGACACCGATGATGCATTTCTTCGGGCCTTCGGACAAGATTTCGGCGCATACCGAAGTGTTGATGCGCTGGAAAGTGAAAATGGCGACCAACGATGAGATGCGGAATCAGTTTCTCGATATGTATGTGCCAAAGATCCGGGAGCTCGGCTTTACCATCCCGGATCCAGCCCTTCGCAAAAATGAGGAAACTGGCAAATGGGAGTACACCGAACCGGACTGGGAAGAATTCAAGCGTGTGATCAACGGGGATGGCCCATGCAATAAAGAAAGACTGGCGGTACGCAGGATTGCGGAAGAAAGAGGACGGTGGGTAAGGGAAGCATTGAAGGCGCCGAAACTTCAATACGTTGCGCCACTCGCCTGATCAATTCAATCGCGTAAAGGGACCTGCAATCAGCAGAAGTTCCTTCCATATTGCGTTCAGGGCGTCGGCGGGTGAGTTGAAGCAACTCTTCAAATGGATCAGTGCGCTGCTGTCTTCCGGAAGTTCATTGTGGAGCCATTTGACTACGTCGTCGGCAAGCATCAGCAGTTCGTTAGAATGATACTTCGGGTAATACCGCGAAAGCAAATCAAGAACGAACAAAAGGTCGAGATACTTAACCATATGTGAGCAACGCGTTGCTTTTTTCAGAGTTTCAAAACCCCGGGGTTTTATATAAACGGATAAAAAGAAATACCAACCAATAATTTAAGACGAAAATTTGTGAAGTCCCTGGATCCCCGTGTAAACCGATTACCATTTCCGATAATCGCGCCACCCATGAGCGCCAAGGCTCCTCTCGATCAATTTGGCACTTTTGAAGTATTTGTGCAACCTCGCGATGGCAAACCGTTTCAGCACGAAGGGGCTTTGCACGCGCCTGATCTTGAGCTGGCCTTCGTCCTGGCAAAAGAGACGTTCACCCGGCGATTTACGTGCATAAGCCTTTTCGTGGCCGATACACGTACGGTGTTCGTTTCCGGCATGACAGAAGGCACGCATTCTGTATACGACACACTTAGCAACCCTACACGTGCTGAAGGCGTAGAAGAAGCTTATGAAATTTTTCATTTACTGAAACGGGGGAAACAGCATGTTCACGCCGGCTCAGTCAACGCGGTTGGCTACGACGATGCATTAACGCAGGCAGCTTCCTCGCTCCGTCCGGCCGGAACCGTCTACAACATTTGGGCTATACGTCATCGGGACATCCGGTTTACGCTCCCTGACGAGAAGGCTTTCTGGGACACGCTTCCCGACAAAAGATTTCGCGACGCCGCCGCGTATAAGGCCGGTGACAAGCTGAAAGACTTTCTGGAAAAACGATAATCTATGGAGAGAGAACGCGCAGCACTGAAAGAGTTCCTGTACAAGGTTGCTGATGATCAGCTTATTTTGGGACATCGCAATTCCGAGTGGACCGGTTTCGGTCCGTTACTCGAAGAAGATATTGCCTTCTCCAGTATGGCGCAGGACAAGATCGGTCATAGTCATGCGCTCTATCAGTTGCTTCATGAACTCGGTGAACCGGAACCGGATACGATCGCATTCATGAGACCGGCAGTTTCTTTTCACAATTGCCAGCTTGTCGAACTGCCGAATGGCGAATATGACTTCAGTCTGATACGTCATTTCCTTTACGACCACGCAGAGGCTTTGCGTTTCGAACTTTTGCAGGAGTCGTCCGTTGAAGAACTGGCAAGTCTTGCCCGGAAGGTCCGGGGAGAACTCCGCTATCATACGCTTCACGCGACTACGTGGGTTAAGAAACTGGGAACGGCCACCGAAGAAAGCATCTCAAGATTGCAGAAGGCGCTGGAATTCGCCCTTCCCTATGGTCTCGGAATGTTTGAGAAAACGGCACATGAGGATGTAATCGTATCGGCCGGTATTTTCCGGGGCGAGGATTTCCTGCGTTCGCGCTGGATTGAAGGAATCCAAAGTGTACTTCGCGAGACAAACCTCATCCTTCCGGATCCCGAAAGCGTTGAACCAAAGAATGGAGGAAGAAACGGGAAGCATACAGAACACCTTCAACCCCTGCTTGATGAAATGGGCGAAGTCTTCCGGATTGATCCAGCCGCTGAATGGTAACCAAATGCACGAATATGAAAAGAGCAATACAGGAACTTCGAAACATAGTCGGTGAATTCAAAGTCCGGCTGTCCGAACTTGGCGAAGACGGACTGGCCTTTCGCGCCAGCCCTGAGAAGTGGAGTCGCAAGGAAGTACTCGGACACCTGGTGGATTCGGCACACAACAACTACCGCAGGTTCGTTTGCGGCCAGTACGACGACCCGTCCACCCGGATAGTTTATGAGCAGGACTTCTGGGTAAAGGCCATCGACTATCATTCCATGAAGGAAACGATTATAATAGATATGTGGGTGATGATGAACGAGGCAATTTGCCGCGTGCTCGAAAACATGCCGGAAGACAATTATGGCCGGGTTTGCAATACCGGTAAGTCGGGCCTCGAACTTCGCAGTCTTGAATGGCTCGCCATCGACTATGTGAAACATTTGAAACATCACATGAACCAGATCTTCGAAAAGGCATTTGACGTTGTTTACCCATAGCGTATGCGATACTCCGCAGATGAGATCTATGACCTGCTTGAAAGAATAAAGGATCCGGAGATACCGGTGTTATCACTCGTCGACCTGGGCATCATCAAGCAAGTCGAGACCGGTGATGACATGGCACGGATCGTCATTACGCCGACGTTCGTCGGATGTCCGGCGCTCGAAACAATGCGAACTGATATCGAGAATCTGCTTCGGGAACACGGTATTCGCCATGTATCCGTTGAGGTCAGTTTCCGCGAGCCATGGACGAGCGACTCCGTTTCGGAAAAAGGCCGGAAAGCTTTAAAAGAATACGGGCTCGCTCCGCCGCCCGAGGGTGTTCTTTTTACCGATCTGGACATTCTCGAACACGTCCAATGTCCGCGTTGCAGTGGAACAAACACGGAACTGAAAAACACATTCGGATCGACCCTTTGTCGCTCTATCCACTATTGTCTTGACTGCCGCGAAGCATTCGAGCAATTCAAACCCATTTAGTGTGAAAAATCTTACATTCGAACGGAATCGGCAATAATACACTTAACTTTTATTCAATCGTACCGTTTATCTGCCTGAACCCGGACGCATGCGTATAATTTACACAACCACCGTACTGGCCTTGCTGGGGACCGTCTTTCTGCAGTGCTCGCCGAGACAGGAAACTCATTCTTCCTTCACGAAGGCGGATTCCGTTACGGACTTTTATCTGAAGATGCAGGACACGCTCCACGGACAGTGGAACCTCATGATCACCGACGACAATAAAAAGATCCAGGCGATGGGCAATCTACTGCATGAACTGATGGTCACTGGTGCTGCGGACTCCGGGCGGTACCGGGGATACGATGACCGGTTGACTCAGCTGGCACGAATGCGGTATACGCAGAAATCGATGTTCAATCCGGACGTGATCAAAGAATACGATTATGCGACGCGGGCGCTCATCATGGAACTTGTAAGCGCGGCTGAAGCCCGAACGGAATACAGCTACAATGTTACCCTGCAGAAGCTTGTCGACGAAATTCTGCTTTCAGACCAGCGTGTGACCCAGCTTCGTCAGCAATACGACAGCATGGCCGAACTCTACAACCGCTTTCTGGAACGGAACGGAACACTACTTGTCGAAGCCAACCTGACAACGGAGAAAAAACCGTTATTCCACGAGTACTGAACTGCGGGTTTTCATCCGCGGGTTTTTGTACATTAGGATATGAAATCAATCTACCGCAAAATCGGCTTCTTTACGGCGTTTATCATCCCCGTATTGATCGTCGCGGGCTACATCGCCGGCGGTTGGGGAAATTTTCTTACGATCGCATTTTCGTTTATTGTCCTTCCTCTTATTGATCAGTTTCTTGGCGTTGACAGGAGCAATGTTCGCGAAACCGAGGTGAGACGGGTTAGCGAAGACCGCTACTATCGCTTCGTTACATTTGTCTGGGTATGGTTTCAACTCGCGTTTATCATCTGGGCCTGCGTGGTCGTTGCCCTTGGAAACATTGACACCGTTCCGGAATGGATCGGGTTTACGCTAAGTTGCGCGTTAATGACCGGCGGCATCGGAATTACCGTAGCCCACGAGCTTGGCCATAAGAAGTCGCCTTTGGAAAGGCTATATGCCAAGCTCTTACTGATGTCGGTTTGTTATATGCATTTCTACATCGAGCACAACCGTGGCCATCACGTTCTGGTTGCGACCCCGGAAGATCCTGCAACGGCGAGAAAGGATGAAAATTTTTACGTTTTCCTTATTCGTTCCGTATTCGGTGGTTATATGCATGCGTGGAAGATTGAAAATGACCGCGTAACCCGGCAACATGGACGGGCATTTCACCCATCAAACGAGATGATCTGGTTTGCCCTGCTGCCCGTTGTAAGCTGCGGACTCTTGTTTGGCGCTATATCGCTTTACGCAGACCGGCCCGCCTGGGAGGTACCGCTGTTCTTCGTGGCTCAGAGCATCCTTGCGTTTACCTTGCTTGAATTGGTGAACTATGTGGAACATTACGGCATTCGTCGCAGGGAACTGGAGCCGGGGCGTTACGAGCGGGTGAATCCCATGCACTCCTGGAACGCAAGCCATCTGATAAGCAACTTCTTCCTGTTCCAGCTCCAGCGACATTCAGACCATCACGCATTCGCGGCAAAACGGTACCAGGTTTTAAAACACTATGACGAAAGCCCGCAGCTTCCCTTCGGATATCCAACGATGATTCTGCTAGCTCTTGTACCTCCGCTATGGTTCTCACTGATGAATCCGCGTCTGGAGCGGTGGCAAACCGCTTCCGGATTTACTGTTTAAGGAAACGGATTTCGACCCTGCGATTTGCCTTGCGGACTTCTTCGCTCTCCCCCTGCACCAGCGGCATTGCTTTGCCAAATCCGCGTGTGATAATGCGTCCCTCGGCAATCCCGCGGCTGATAAGATACGACGCAACAGACCCGGCCCTCCTGACAGACAATCGCTGGTTGAAATTTTCACTCCCCACGTCGTCGGTGTGACCAGATACCTCGACGATACAATCGCGATTGCGCTGCATCACACGAACAAGTTCTTCCAATTGATCGAATGAACGTGACAGCAGCTTATAGCTATTGAAATCGAAGAGGATATTATCGAGAATGTAGCGCTGCCCGAGTTGGAGTTCGTCTATCCGGAAGGCTGCGATCGGCAGAACAGGAACAGTGGGATCGTATTTCATTCTCACACTAACGTCGTCGATGTAGTAGTACGCAGCGTCCTTAACCATATCCTCCTGATCGGGACGATGCATGATCTTATAGGTCCCCGTGTTTTCATCGCCGTCAAAATTGCCGATGGTAACAAACTGCTCACCACCTTTTGCCCGGTACTCCATTTCGCCGGTTTCCCACAAACCTGTTCGAATCGTGAGCACCGAATCTGCAATGACCGAAAGAGTTGGTCTTATGTTCCAGGCACGGTCATGTCGCGAGGAAAGAGCGGAATCCGAAAGGTGAAGACCAATGCGGTCACATACGTAACGCGAGTACGACGATAATCTGAATCGAAATGAAACGATGTAAGTGGTATCAGAGATCAACGGGGCGGATAGGGAACATTGAACGTATTCGCGAAACTCCCGGAGGCCGAGCCAAAGGTAGATCCCCGCGTAGCCTTTCCCGTCATACGCCTCGGAAACGCCAG
>CBKWFZ010000210.1:0-6459 GCA_966673785.1 uncultured bacterium | reverse complement strand
TTATATTAATCCGGTAGTCCGGCCTGAGCAATAACGCGGCAATCAGAAACACAGCAAAGGCTCCGAAAAAGAGATCGGAATTAAACGCGGCGAGCGTTGATCCCGACATAATGATCCGCGAAAACAACGAGTCGGGAGCGGATTTCGAGTACCCCTCCAGCACCACATCGGCTGCAACCCAAAGACTGATCAGGTTTACGAGCGCCACCGTGAATAACGCCTTGAGAAAAAACCGGGAAGCCATTGGCTCATTTTTACTGCCGGTGAAATATTCAACAACGTCAGGGCTGAGCATCGGGGGTGGCAAAGGTTAACTGGAAGACAGTATCCGGATGATGCGTCTGACTTTCTGTTTTATACCATCGTCTGATAAGCAGCCATCGAACAGAGTCACTGGTTGGATATTCCGCAAATTCGTTCGTTGTCAGATGCAGCAACCTGGGAAAGGACTTCGATGAATGCGGATCACGTGCGCGTTCGAGCGCCACAGCTTGATCTCTGATGAAGTCCCGTATCGTCAGTTCATAACTCCGCCACGGCTGATCGAGATAGCGGTCAACGTGTCGCTTACTGACATCGACGTAGTTCCAGCTGCCATCATGCTGCAGTCCGACGACAAAGTGATCTGACGATTGGATAGACGTCTCCCGGAAAAACGGCCCGAGATGGAAAAGATGTTGATAGACCCCTGCCGGAAGCGACTTTCCCATAGGTTCAAGGGAATCGGAGAACGTCAGGAAAAGCAGCAGGATTATATGAATCCCAAGGCCGGCCAGCGTGACTGATGTCAGGGCTTTACGAAAGGAACGCAGCGGTTTATCCAATTGCTCCATCAGGGGAAAGGTAAGTATTTTTCGATCTTGCCGCCACGGCAAATGAAATCAGAAAATTGTTCCGACGGCCAATGGGCAACCCTAAAGCGACTGAAACAACGAACTAAAGCCATACACGCCAACCGCAAAGATTGAAATTACACTTACCCAGAATGCGACATTGTAAATCGGATCTGCCGTGAACTCAGACGATCTGCGATACCGGATGTCGATGGCCGTAAAAGCAATGACAAAGAGCATTATCGAACCCACGGCGCCGCCAAACAGAATCATGGCAACGGGTACATTAAGGAACAAATAGGAAAGCACCCAGACTATCGGAACAATCCACGCGAGCCACGCGATGACACGTCTTCGGGCCTTGTGAAAATCGATCCAGCCAAGTCTGGCAAAAACATCCGGATATATCCGTGTCCACGCGGCGAGTGTGGCAAAGAGGCTTGAGAAGAGTACGAAGAATGCACCTACCAGATATGCCGTACGGACACCCTCCCCCAGCGACTCGGTGTATATCAGTGCGATGGTGCCAATCAATTCATTACCTCCGGGAATCTCGCCGCGCTGATGGAGAATCGCCGCACCCAGCAAATAAAACGCGGCGGTTACCGCGGTGTAGATAATCATCGCGACGATGGCGTCAAGGTACATCACGTCGATCCATCCCGAAGCGCGCTCTCTCCATGCGTCGGTGTCTTCCCTGCGGCCGGTGTACGACGCGTAACCTTTCTCAATACACCAGTAGTTGTACGCAATAATCTCATCGCTTGCCACGCCGGTGAGTCCGAATGCGCCGACGGCAACTGCCAGCATCCCGCTGTCAAGATGCAGGGTAAGACCGCTGGCGATGTCCCCCCAGGAAATATCGTAGCCCGTGTACTCGAGCGCACCCACTGCCAGCAGCGTAAGCACAGTAAATAACGCGACCATCAAAAGCGAAAGCTTTTCGATAACGCCGTAGAACCCGCCGAAGATCAGCAACGAGACCGCCAGGGCGCAAACCAGCAGCCAGACAAGAACGGGAACCGACGGAGCAAGAAGGGACAACACGATGGCCGCGCTGCCGATCATGCCACCGAGTTGTACGAACTTGAGCAGCAACAGCAGGAAGATGAACCACACCGCCCATCCTGACTTGCCGATCCGGAATCCCGGTAGCTTGTCAAAGATCTGCATCGCCGTCTCGCCTGTCGTAATGGTATGCTTTCCAAATTCGAGCTGGACAGCGACCTTGACCAGACAACTAAGAATGATGACCCAGAGCGCAGTGAATCCAGCGCGTGCCCCAAGCGTTGTGGTGGCTATCAACTCACCCGACCCAACGATCGAAGCCGAAAGAATAAAGCCCGGACCGAGAAACCGGAGCTTGGATATCCAGCCACGGGGCGCGTACCGGATGGTTTCGGTACGGAGCTCGTAAGCATGATCGCCGTTCTTTCTAGTGGTCACCTGTTCGTGGTTTGCCTTATAAGATGAGGAAAACGAAGCATTTCAACAACATCTTCATGTCAGAAGCTCCTGCACCATTGAGAAGCGCGCTGAGAACCCAGGAACAACCTTCAGAGAGGCAGCCTTTCGTTTGTACATACGATCAGCTTGTAGTGTTTGAAATTCCGGTTGAAGATCCTACGCTCACCGTGTGGTAACCGATGGCGTGCACCGGTGCTGATTGGGTTTGCGGGCTTTGTAGTCGGACGGATTGAAATCCGTCCTTACAATATGGGCCGAGGCTATGCCTCTGGATAGTTACGCTGAGCGTTCTTCTCGCTTCCCGATAGCTATCGGGATTGCGCACGTGCCGTGCTCAGTATCCGGATTGTTTCGTTGGTAGGGGAACTTCGGTATAGCGCTTATTTCACTTTCACACTCAGGTTGTCGCCAAGCAGATTAAACTGCTCAACCCACTCCGGTGACCGCTTCAGGTGTCCCTTACTCTCGACAGAGATTTCAAAATACAAGTTCTGGCTCTTCGACAGGTTCGGACGGATGTTAAACTTCCTGAGCATCGGGAACAGGCGATTGAGGCGTTCCACACGTTTTGGATTATCACCCTCGGATGCGATACGCTTCAACTCACGGTAGATGCTCTCCCCTGCCAGACGTTCAACCTTATCGGTATCCTCAATGCTCAATTCCCACTTGGCAAGCTCCGTCATGATGCGTTCGATAAGGCGGATGTTGATCTTGTCAGGTTGAAAGCAACGTATGAGATCCGCGTTAAGAATGTATTCGAACGTAGTCCGGTATGCGTTAGGGATCGGAATGTCGTTATTGCTGAGTGCGTTAACCAGCGGATAATCGCGGTTATAAATACGACGCAGCGATTCTTCCAGGTCGCGCATGCTGTTCTCCGTGATGAGGTCAAAGACCTTTCGTTTTTCATCCTGGAATAACTGCCATATCGTGTATTTCTCAGGGCCGAAGTAAGTCTGCATAAGACCGATCACGTCGCCCAGTCGGCCTTCTTCAAATGCCGCGACAATGCGCGCCTGCATGCTGGCAAACACTTCGGCATCCATATCGATGGAAATGTTTCCGATGAGATTATGCTGCCCCATGTAAACGACGGCAAACGCGAATCTCTTTTCGGAACGCGTAACATTTGAACGCACCTTGGTAACACCCAGCACAAGCTTTTGCTGACCTGCCTCCTTCTTGACAAAAACTTCGTTGTGCGTGGTATAGTTGAATACCGGAAACGATTCAGGATCCTCTTCAAACAACGAAGCCACCGCATAGTGCATTCCGACGCGCTGCAGGTTCGTCTTTGACGGCAGCACAAACTTCTGATAAACCTGTGCACCATTCTGAAGTGCCGACACGTTGCTGGGTGCAATTTCGAGGCGGGAGAGAAACTCCGCCTCAAGGTTCACCTTCGCCAGCTGCACCGCGCGACACGCATACTGCATGATCTGCGTCGTCTCGATTCCCGATATCTCATCGAAGAACCATCCGCAACTGGTGTACATCAACATGGCATTGCGCTGGACTTCCATCAGACGCAGGACCTGATTCTGCTCTACCTGTGCCTTGCAGTGATCGCGGAAGAATCTCCGGATCGTGTCGTCGTCGCGCCGGAGAATGACACTGATGTAATCGTTTCGTGCCCGCCACGGATCATGCAGGATTGGTTCGCAGCCCGTTTCATATATCGTGATGAGTTCGTCGCGCAGCCAGTCTAACGCTTCCCGCAGTGGTCCCCGCCACTTCTGGTTCCACGCCGGCTTCCCGCCTGAGTGGCAGCCGCAATCGTTACGCCAGCGCTCAACCCCGTGTACGCAACTCCAGGAACTGTTCTCATGGATCTGGGCCTCAAACGCCGGCGGAAACTTCGCCAGGAACTCCCCGTAATTGGTCAGGTTTGATATCTTGTTTCGCTGGATGTAGTCAAGGCAATAGGCAAGCGCCATGTCGCCGTGCTTATGATGGTGTCCATAGGTTTCGCCGTCGGTGGCGATATGTACCAGCTGCGGCTCCGGTGATCCCATGTCGAAACTGTCGATAAGCCGGTGCGCAAATTTTCGTCCGTCGTTCAGCAGACCATTAAAAGCAACACCCTGGGCGATATCGCCATCGTAGAAGAAGAGCACAATGGACTTACCCGAAGGCAGGTTGCAAATGTACGGTCTGCGGGTATCAATAGTATTCGTATTTACAGGGGTCCACTCATCCTTGCCGATGCGACGAATTGCTTTCGCCTGTCTCGGCGCAAGGACCGTAAACCGGATACCGTGTTTTGCCAGGAGTTCAAGAGATTCCGTATCGGCCGCCGTTTCCGCCAGCCACATGCCTTCAGGCTTTCGGTTGAACCTGTACTCAAAATCCCTTATACCCCAGATGACCTGGGTTTCCTTATCACGCGTGTTTGCAAGCGGCAGAATCGCGTGATTGTACACCTGTGCAATGGCAGAGCCGTGCCCGTTGAAAAGTCGCTGGCTCTCTCTGTCGGCTTCGAGAATGGCGTAATAGGTCTCACGGTCATTCACTTCCATCCAGGACAGTAATGTCGGTCCGAAATTGAAGCTTATCCGGGAATAGTTATTGACGATATTGGTTATCACTCCCTTCTCGTCGAGAATACGGGAGGCTGTATTGGGACCATAACACTCAGCCGATATGCGCTCATTCCAGTCGTGGTACGGATGCGCAGAATCCTGAACTTCGATTTGTTCAAGCCACGCATTTTCACGGGGAGGCTGATAAAAATGCCCGTGTATGCAAATAAATTTTTCCAAGGAAAAGTCGGTTTCAGGTATAAGCGGGTTTCCCCGCTCGTAAGCTATGTACTAATATCTTTCAAGTCAAATTCGGTCACTTCACGATCGAGCTTAAGAATAACCATTGCAAGCGGTGGCAAGGTAAGTGAAACGGAATAGTCACGCTGATGGTATTTTACAGGTGAGGTGCTCAGCAGACCATGGTTGGTCACGCCGCTGCCCTGATACCTGACGTCGTCGGAATTGAAGAACTCCTTCCAATATCCGCGATACGGTACCCCTACCCGGTAATGCTGTCGTACAGCGGGTGTGAAGTTGCATATCACGATCAGGAGATCCTCCTTTCTGTCGCTATGACGCTGGAAGGCGATCACACTGTTTTCCCTATCACCGTAATCGATCCACTGAAAACCCTTGTGCTCGAATGAAAAACAGTACAGCGCGCGTTCCGAACGGTAAAGTCCGTTCAAATCCCTGACCAGGTCCTTTATTCCCTGATGCAAAGGATACTGAAGCAGGTGCCAGTCCAGGCTGCGCTCATGATTCCATTCGGCGGACTGACCGAACTCGCCACCCATGAACAACAACTTTGATCCCGGATGCGTGAACATATACGAGAACAGCAGCCGGAGATTGGCAAATTTCTGCCATTCATCACCAGGCATCCTGCCGAAGAGCGAACCTTTTCCGTGCACCACTTCATCGTGGGAAAGCGGAAGCATGAAGTTCTCCGTAAACGCGTACATGATGCTGAAGCTGATCTCGTTCTGATGATACTTTCTGTAAACAGGATCGAGCTGAAAATAATGCAACGTGTCGTGCATCCAGCCCATCATCCATTTCTGGCCAAACCCAAGTCCTCCGAGATACGTTGGGCGCGATACACCGGACCATGAGGTCGACTCTTCGGCAATGGTAACCGCGTCCGGGAAATGGCTGTAGACCGTTTCATTCATTTCCTTCAGGAAGGAGATGGCTTCAAGGTTTTCATTGCCGCCGTATTGGTTCGGTATCCATTCGCCCGCGTTTCGCGAATAATCGAGATACAACATGGAAGCTACGGCATCAACACGAAGCCCGTCAATATGAAATTCATCCAGCCAGTAAAGCGCATTGCTGATCAGAAACGAGCGTACTTCGTTTCGTCCGTAGTTGTAGATGTAGCTTTTCCAGTCCGGATGAAATCCTTTCCTGGGATCGGCGTGTTCGTACAGGTGTGTGCCATCGAATTTAAACAGTCCATGCGCGTCGCCCGGAAAGTGCGAAGGTACCCAGTCGAGTATCACGCCAATTCCTGCGCGATGGAAACAGTCAACCATGTACTTGAAATCCTCTGGCGACCCGAAACGACTTGAAGGCGCGAAGTATCCTGTCAGCTGGTAACCCCAGGAACCATAGAACGGATGCTCCAT
>CBKWFZ010000209.1:0-6463 GCA_966673785.1 uncultured bacterium | reverse complement strand
CGAGATGGAATACCAGATGCGAAACTGGTACTACTTTAATTGGTTATGCGGGGATCATATTACAGAACAGCACATTCACAATATTGACGTGTTTAATTGGTTTAAAGGTGCTTATCCCGTGAAAGCACAGGGAATGGGCGGAAGAGAAGTGAGGACCGGGAAAGACTTTGGCGAAATTTTCGATCATCACTACGTCGAATTTCATTATGCCGACGGATCAATTCTTAACAGTCAGTGCCGTCACATCAAAGGCACGTTCGCAATTGTGGATGAAATGCTCATCGGCACGAAAGGCGTGGTACGGTGTGGAGCGGCTCAGATTCAGAGCAAGGGAAAAACGTTGTACGCCTTCGACAAGAAAGGCGAGAACAACCCGTATCAAACCGAGCACGATGAACTTTTTGCGGCTATTGCCAAAGGTGAATACTGGTTTGACGATACAGAGAACGGAGCGAAAGCAACGCTTACGTCTATCATGGGCAGAATGGCAACCTACTCGGGGCAGGTTATGGAATGGGATAAAGTAATGAACTCCGGCCTGAGCATTATGCCAGAGAAGTTCGCCTGGGATGCCGAACCACCGGTTAAGCCCGATGCGAACGGTCTATATCCGATTGCCACTCCCGGTGTAACGCGGTACTTTGCCTGATTTGCTTTGGTCAGGCGGTCCGGACCGCCTGACGCTTTTCTATTTTTTCTTAAGCCTTTTGATTTCCTCCTGAAGCGTCAGGATTGTGTAAGCCAGCTGATCCGCAGGCACACCGGCGTTTTGATTGACATCAGGAAATTGATTGGAGAAAAAAGCTTTCGCCATCCAGATTTCAAGAATGTCTCCGGTCTGAACGGCGTATGGTTGATACATCCGGTTATCCGACACGAGAAGCAGCTTTCCCTCATCGTCTGAGAAGTTGAATACACGTTTGAAAACGATCCCATCTTCTGCGGTTACAACAATGTATAATTTACCGTTCTTGACGGCTGCGGGATCTTCAATGTATTCGCCGAAAATTATACTTCCGGGTTGCACGGGTAGCATGGAGTCTCCCTGAATCTCGAATGCGCGATACGTCTTGTTACGGGGTAGCACCGGCAGATTGATCTTCGGAAGTTCCTTCACGAACTGAGGATCCGCATAGCCGTTGAGATACCCCGCAGAGGCCTTCTGAGTCACGAGTTCGACATTCTCGCGGTTCGAGGCATCCACTGTTATTGCGAGTACTTCTTTCGTCCTCGTCGCGCTTCGGCCGCGCCATTCGCGTTCGGGAATCTTGCTCAGGTCGTGATTGACAAGCAGATCAATGTTAACCTTAAAAATCTTGCTGATGTCCAGCAGTGAAGAGAGTGGTGGAGTAGAGCGTTCTTCTTCATACGCTCCGACGGCAGCTTGTTTAAGCCCCAGTTTTTCAGCGAGCTGTTTTTGGGTGAGTCCCTGCTGACCGCGAAGAAACTTCAGGTTTTTGTTGACGATTGCCATTTTTTGTTTTTGATAATAATGAATGTTCGATCTGTCCTCCAACGCAAACAGTTACAGGTCACAAAATCGATCACTTAGGTGATGCGCCGCAGAAAAACTGCGGGCACACACCACAAAAGTAATCAGCCAACCAGACTCAATCCAGTGCGCCGAACTGTATGGCAAAAACAGCGAATTGCGGCACTTACTGCATTGTTAGCACAAAGCTAAAAAAATTAGTCGATATATAAAACACGAAACTAAAAATATTAGTTAGCTTTGTTTCATGGAGCGGAACATAATCCATCTCGACCTTGACGCTTTTTTTGTGGCCGTTGAATGCAAGCGCAATCCGAAACTTAGCGGCAAACCGCTGATTATCGGCGGAAGCAGCAGGAGAGGCGTGGTCGCTGCGTGCAGTTACGAGACGAGAAAGTTCGGCGTACATTCCGCAATGCCAATGTATCTGGCGCTCCAGCTTTGCCCGGATGCCACCGTGATCTCCGGAGACATGGAGGCTTACAGTCAGAACTCACACGAGATCACCGAGATCATCGCGGACGCAGCACCCGCGTTCGAGAAGTCATCGATCGACGAATTCTATATAGACGCGACCGGAATGGACCGGTATTTCGGCGCCTTCCAATGGGCTGTCGAACTGCGGAAGAAAATTATCAGAGAGAGCAACCTGCCGATTTCGCTGGCGATGTCGGTAAACAAACTTGTTTCTAAGGTCGCTACCGCGGAATTCAAACCGAATGCGGAAAAGCAAATCGCTCCCGGTTCCGAAAAGGATTTCCTCGCACCGCTGTCGGTCGACAAGATACCGATGATCGGAAAAGCAACGGCATCATTTCTGTTTGACATGGGCGTCAGGACGGTGCAAACCTTGCGTGAAATGCCTTTGAATTTCCTGGTCAGCGCCTTCGGAAAGAACGGCCGTTCAATCTGGAACAAAGCCCATGGAATCGATGATTCACCCGTGACACCACATAGTGAACAAAAATCCATTTCAACGGAATGCACTTTCGAAGAGGATACAATCGACGTGAAGAAGCTCAAATCGATCCTTATTGCTATGGTCGAAAAAGTTGCGTTCTCGCTGCGTGAACAGAAAAAGCTTACGTCGTGCGTTACGGTTAAGATACGTTATGCAAACTTCGATACCGAGACACGTCAGATCCATATTCCATACACCGCATCGGACCACGTACTGCTTCGTACGGTGTCCGAATTATTCGACAAGTTATACAACCGCCGGATGCTGATCCGACTCGTTGGTGTCCGGCTCAGCTGTCTCGTTCATGGAAGTCATCAGATCAGTCTGTTTGATGAAACTGAACATGATGTTAATCTCTACGCTGCGATCGACTGGATAAAGAATCGTCATGGTGTCGAAAAACTGGTAAGGGCAACCACACTCGGCGTTAATAGCCGGGTACGCATGGAGATGAACATGTTCAAGGGCACGTTCGGACCACGCCGGCAGATTTGATTTTTCAGGGCGGGCGATCCGCTGACACAGGATGTCAGTAGGTGGACCGTAGGTTTAGGCATTGAAAGAAATAAATAATAAGCATATGACCCTATTCACAAAAAATCTCGAAACCCCGCCATTTCTGTTGCCAGAAAAAAAGAAGACTGAGCTCTATTTTATTATCGCGCCTCCGCGTCACATCCTAAGCGATGTTTCCGTGCTGAAGGATGACGTTCATTATCTTATCGGCCGCCGCTTCGAGGATCAACGATCAAAAGGCCATATTCCCTTATTCAAATACAATGATAAGTACTACCGTGAAATGGTGCGGTTTGTTGAGGCGAAGGCTACCGAATTCAAGCCCTTCAACGTACTGCTCAAAGACTTCGGCGTTTTCCAGAACGGATCCAAACGCACGATATACATGGATATAGTTTACAAATCGCCCATCCAGGAGATCTTTGGAAAACTCGTTAAGGAAGACGAAAACTTCGTTCCGCACATTACCATCGCCCGGAATCTAGAAGTAGAAGACTACCTCCGGTGCTGGCCGTATCTCAAGGGACTTCGATATGGAAACCAGCATTTCCTGTGCGACAGAATCACGGTGCTTGAAAAGCGTGATCGTACCTGGGTCCACCACAAAGACATACTTTTCGGAGGAGAAGCCTGAGAAATTTAATCAAGTCA
Organism: uncultured bacterium; assembly: GCA_966673785.1. Lineage (GTDB taxonomy): Bacteria > Bacteroidota > Bacteroidia > Cytophagales > Cyclobacteriaceae > Ohtaekwangia. The sequence continues at coordinate 2,843 of CBKWFZ010000209.1, read as the reverse complement.
TCAACTAAACCGTTAGCACATGAATACAGCCGTTGCAGTACTCCAAAATAAGTTTGGTTATTCCGCCTTTCGCCTTGAGCAGGAACGCGTAATCGCCGCCGTGCTCCAAAAGAGGGACACCTTCGTTCTTATGCCCACCGGTGGTGGTAAGTCACTTTGTTATCAGATCCCGGCGCTATTGTTCGACGGCCTTACGATCGTGATTTCGCCGCTTATTGCCCTGATGAAGGACCAGGTCGATACCCTTCGCGTCAATGGAATCGAAGCTGCGTACCTGAACTCGACGCAGACTTACCATGAGCAGCAGGAGATCCTCGCACGCGCCGCAGACAACAAGATCAAATTGTTGTACCTGGCGCCGGAGCGGCTGATCCGTTATGATGAACGCGGGGGAGAACGATCAAACCCGGGTCCGTCCCTGCTCATGGAATCGCTGCAGCGTATGAAGATCGCCTTGCTTGCGATTGACGAAGCCCATTGTGTTTCCCAGTGGGGCCATGATTTCCGCCCGGAGTACCAGATGCTTTCGCACATAACGAAAACACTGCCGGATACTCCGGTCATTGCGCTCACCGCTACCGCAGACAAGCTGACGCGTAACGATATCGTTGAGAAACTTGGATTGCGCGACCCGGCAATATTCGTTTCGAGTTTTAATCGTGCCAACATACGCTATACGGTGGAGGACAAACGGGGGTCGAAGGAGCGACTGATTAGTTTTCTGCACGACCGCAAGGATGAATCCGGTATTATTTATTGCCTTTCCAGGGCGTCAACGGAAGCGCTGGCTGATGAGCTGTCCCGGCACGGGCTTTCCGCACTTCCATATCATGCCGGCATGGAGCGCGAGGCCAGGGCTGCGAACCAGGAAAAATTTCTACGCGATGAGGCCAAGATTATCGTTGCCACGATTGCGTTTGGCATGGGTATCAATAAATCCAACGTTCGCTATGTGGTGCACATGGATCTGCCCAAGAACATCGAAGGATACTACCAGGAGACAGGTCGGGCGGGTCGCGACGGCCTTCCAAGTGATGCACTGCTTTTCTTTTCCTATGGTGACGTGAGTAAAATGAAGAAGTTCGCGCGAATAGAGGGCAACGAGGAACAGACACAGATCGCCTTGGACAAGCTGGATCAAATGGCCGCCTACGGATCCATTAATACATGCAGGAGAAAATTTCTGCTGAATTATTTCGATGAGCCCAGTGATGAGTATTGCGGAAATTGCGACATATGCCTTTCAACCGTAGAACTTTATGACGGCACCGAAAATGCTCAGAAAGTTTTTTCGGCGATCACACGACTCGAGGAGCGCTTCGGGGCGGGATATGTGGTAGACTTTTTACGCGGCTCCGGCGCTTCGCGAATACATGAACATCACCGCACCCTGCGAACATTCGGCGCCGGCGCGGATCTCAGCAAGGATGAATGGAATTCAATCATCCGCGATTTGCTGCATCGCGGCTATCTGACAAAAACCAAGGGCATGTATCCATTACTTGCGCTCAGCGACAAATGCCGGGACGTACTCGATGGAAAGACAAAAGTGATGCTGACGAAGTCGAAGACTGTCAAGGAAGAGCGACAGCCCGCCGGAAAGGATTACGAAAAGAAACTTCTGCAATTACTCAAGGAAGTAAGGACACACCTTGCAGCTGATGAAAACATTCCACCGCACGTCGTCTTGTCGGACGCGTCTCTGATGGAGATCGCGACGTATCTGCCCTTCAATAAGAACGATTTCCGCCGCATATCCGGCTTTGGCGAAATGAAAATCGAACGGTACGGAAGACATTTCTGGCAAGTCGTCGCGGACTATTGCACAGAGCATGGGCTTTCATCCAGAATGGGTATGAAGATAGCACGGGTAAAACGTGACCGGCCGGAACGCGAAACAGACACAAAGCGGCAGACGCTAGATCTGTTCAGGCAGGGCCATGGACTCGAGAAAATTGCCGTCCTACGCGGCCTCGCCGTATCCACGATTGAATCACATCTGGCCTATTATGTACAGCATGGTAAAGTTCAGATCGATGAGCTTCTCGAACCCGGCGATGTTCATGCCATACGCCGTGCTATTGAGCGTGCCGACAGTCCTATGCTTTCAGTTATTCGCCAATCGCTCGGCGATGAATACAGTTTTGGCCAGATACGATTGGTTCTTGCTTCTATCCAGCAGGATAAGAATGAAGTGAATGCCTACCGCACATGAGCACGTGACAAGAATAATCTGACGGGTGAAAACTTCCGCATCCTGTAATGTATCTCAACTGCCACACATCGCTAAGCTTCAGGTACGGCACACTGTCCGCAGAGGATCTGTTCGCTGAAGCACGGCGGTGCGGCGTGTGCAAGCTGGTTATTACCGAGATAAATAATACGGCGTCGTACATCGAACTTGCGCGAATGGCACGACAGGCCCAGCGCACGCAGACAGATAAGAGCACGAATGATGCGGACGATCTGTGTCCCGAAATTGCTGTGGGGATTGAATTCCGGCGGGAAGGCCAATTGCTTTACGTTGGGCTGGCAAAAAACAACGCGGGGTTCGAAGAGCTGAACCGGTTTCTGTCATTCCATAATCGCGAGGGACGACGGCTTCCTGCTTTTGCGCCGCCCTTCACAAACTGTTATGTCATTTATCCGTTTCGGGCGACCCCCCCGGGAAATTTGCGCGAAAATGAATTTATCGGAGTACGGCCGTCTGAAATCAACGTACTGGCGATCGGCGACGCGTACCGGCTGCATAGCGAAAAGTTTGTCATACTGCAACCCGTTACGTTCGCAAATAAAATGCAGTACAATATACATCGGTTGCTGCGCGCAATCGACAAAAACAT
>CBKWFZ010000208.1:0-6515 GCA_966673785.1 uncultured bacterium | reverse complement strand
CCCAGGTTTTTCATTTTTTTATGCTTCTGTATGCTTACCGTCGGATCCTTTGCACAGGATCAGCTGTCGAGAAACTATGTTGAAAAACTGTATCAGCGGGGCGAAGACCTTATCGCACATGCGAACTACGGCGCTGCGCGGGAAGTCTTCAGCGAATTTCTGGCGCATGCCGGACCATCGGATAGCAGGAGGAGTGAGGCGGAGTATTATGTCGCGTTCAGCGCATTGACCCTTGGCCATCGCGACGGGGAGAAACTCATTGAGAACTTTATCGCGCACAACCCTGCCAGCCCCAAAGCCTCAACCGCCTATTACGATCTCGCTAACTTCTTCTACAACGAGGGCAATTACACGAAGGCTTCATCTTATTTCCGGAAGGTCGATTTTCCCGCGCTGACAAATGAGCAACAGCTTGAAGGACACTTCAAATGGGGCTATAGCTACTTCAGTCAGAAGAAACTCGACGAGGCACTTGAGCAATTCAATTTTGTGAAGAGCCAGCGCACGGGATTTTCGCCGGCGGCGAGCTATTACGCGGGTTTCGTTGAGTCTTCCAAAGGTCAGTATGATGAGGCACTTGCCGACCTGAAACGCGCAGAGGCCAGTCCGTCATACACCAATATCGTCCCTTATCTGATCGCGAACATCTACTTTCAGCAAAAGCGGTACGATGAAGTGATTCAGTATGCCGGTACCCTGAAGGATCGCAAGGGTGTAGCAAACGCTTCGGATATCTCGATGCTTGTGGCCGAGTCGTACTATTACAAGAGCGACTACAAAAACGCCATCGACGCCTACCAGCGGTACTTCGACAATAACGCCCGTGCCGAGGGTGGTTTGTTGTTTCGTGCCGGCTATGCGAACTACGTCACAGGCAACACCGAGAAAGGTATTGAATATCTCGATAAGGCCGCAGCCACCCGCGATACCGTGAGCTACTACGCATCCTACTACCTGGGTATCCTCCACGTGAAGCAGGGTAACAAGTCGCTTGCGCTGAACGCATTCGACTATGCGCGAAAGAATCCCACAGACGCTTCGCTCGCCGAAGAAAGCGCTTTTCAGGTTGGCAAGATCGCTTACGACGCGGGTAAAGCCGATCGGGCAATTAGCGAATTTGAAAGCTTCGTCAAGACGTATCCCAGAAGTGGCCATGCACCGGAAGTGAAAGAACTCTTGGCCCAGGCCTACATCAATGGAAACAACTACAACAAAGCGATCGAATACATTGAGAGCCTGCCAAATCGCAATCAGCTGATCAATCAGGCATATCAGAAGGCGACATATCTTAAAGGAACCGAGCTTTTTAACAAAGAACAATACGCCGACGCCGTGCAGAACTTCGAAAAATCACTACGTTATCCCGTAGACCCGAAGTACGTTGCGCTGGCCAGCTTCTGGAACGGCGAGGCTTACTCCATGGCACGCCGGTACGACGAGGCGCTGACCAATTACCAGAAGGTCGTTTCATTACTGCCGGATGTGGAGCAGGATATCCTGGTCAAGACGCGGTACGGCATGGGCTATGCGTTTTATAACACAAAAGCCTGGGACCGCGCGCTGTTTAACTTTAAGGACTTTACAAACCGGACTGATATTCACAATCCCAATTATTCCGACGGGCTGATCCGTCTGGCGGATTGCTATTATGTAAACCGTCAGTACGATGACGCGCTGGCAACCTATAACAAAGCCAAAACGGCAAGCACGGCGGACAATGATTACATTCTGTATCAGACCGGTGTGATTTACGGGATGCAGAAAAAGTACAACGACGCGAGCGCGCGTTTCTCTGAGATGCTAACGAAGTTTCCAAAATCACAGTACCGCGATGAGGCGATCTTCAAACGGGCGGAATACGATATGGAACAGAGCAACTATACCTCCGCGGTCGACGGTCTCTCTCAGCTAATCCGCGAAGGTGGATCACGACTCCTGCCGATGGCGTACATGCGGCGCGCGCAGTCGAACTACAACCTGAAGCAGTATGAAAGAAGTATCAACGACTACAGGCGGATCATTGACGAGTATGCGAGCCACCCTGTTTCCAAGGATGCGTTACCGCTGTTGCAGGAGGCGTTAACCGTCGCCGGACGGTCCGATGAATTCAGCAGCTATCTGCAGAAGCACAAGCAGGCAAACCCTGACAATCAGGGCTATGAAGCACTTGAGTTCGAGGGAGCAAAGAACCTTTATTTTAGTCAGCAATACCCGAAAGCAATTACGGGGCTTGTCAATTTCATACGCGAGTATCCCGCGTCCCCGAATGCCCGCGAGGCGAAGTTTCTGCTGGCTGAATCCTACTTCCGGACCAATCAATTCGATGCCGCCGTTCCGCTTTACACGGAGTTGGCCAACGATCCCGCATTTACCGAGGCTAACCGTGTGGCCGGAAGGTTGTCGGACATATTCTTCCGAAACAAACAGTATCAGAAAGCGATTCCGCAGTTCCGAAGGCTCGAACGCCTTGCGACAAACAAACGCGAACAGTTTAACGCGTGGTCAGGTCTGATGGAATCATACTACAATACGGGAAATTACGATTCAACCGATGTATATGCCCGTGCGATCCTGGATCAGGGAAGTGTCAGCGCCGGGTCTCAAAACAAGGCGTCGCTTTTTCTAGGCAAATCAGCGATGGCTCGTGGCGATTTCGAAACAGCCAAGGATGAATTTCTAAATACGCTGAATACGGCTCGGGATGAATACGGCGCCGAGGCGAAGTACCTGCTGGCGAAGATCCTTCACGACCAGAAGGAATACAAGCAGGCTTACGAAACGCTTATCGGACTCAACAATGATTTTGCGGCTTACGAGAGCTGGGTGGGCAAATCCTTCCTGCTACTGGCCGATAACTTTGTCGCAACCGACGATATTTTCCAGGCTCGCGCAACGCTGCAGTCGTTGATTGAAAACTTTCCGCTTGAGCCTGTAAAGGCAGAGGCAAGGAAAAAGCTTGAAGAGCTTGAAAAGCGCGAACTCGAAAAGCAACAACAGATCGAAGCTGATACACTTGACAATTAATCGTTTCTATTTTTTACGATCATGAAGATGCCATCCTTTTCAATTAAAATCTCACGATTCATACCCGTAGTGATAGTGATTCTCAGCATTCACGGGCTTGAAGCCTACGGTCAGAAGACTGACTGGACAGGGGAGATCCCTTCGGTTGATATTGAGATCGTTGAAACACGGGAACTCAGCCTGCCACCGGCTAATCGGAATTTTGAGAAGATTCCACCGCGGCCATCGGAGCCGATCAAACCGCCCATCCGTTACGATTTCCGTGCGTTCAATTTTTCCGCGCCGCCGGTGACTCCGCTAATCAGGCCGCTGAAACTAAAGGCCGCGTCTCCCGGCACCATCTACGGTGGCTTTCTGCGACTGGGTTACGGGAACTATGGTTCGCCTTTGCTCGAGGGTTATATCACATCGCGCAAGGACCGCGACAAACTCGTTGGTGCCCACGTCTATCATTCCAGCTCTGCCAAAGGACCCGTCGATGGAAAGAATTCGGGAAGCGGAACAACCAAGGCTGCACTCTTTGGCAGGACGTTTAGTCAGTCCGTGGCATTATCAGGACGCATTGATGCCGAAAACAGAACTACCCATTTCTACGGGTATCCCGATGAGCTTGATGTTGACGGTTCAGACATCAAACAGGCTTATAATCTGTTTCGTATCGCCGGCGACATCTCGAATGCGAAAAGCACCGACTTCTCGTACAAGCTGGGTGGACAGATCAGCTACCTTGCCGACAAGTTCGATGCACGGGAGACTGAAGGTAATATCATCTTTGAAGCCGGATACAAGGTAAGCGATGATTCAAGGTTTTCTGTCGACGCGGAGTACACCGCTTTGAGCCGTAAGGATATCGAGGTGTCTTCGCGGCTGCGGAACCTGTTTTCCGTGTCACCAAGCTACACCTTCGTTCCTCTTGAAAATCTCGTTGTTAAACTCGGACTTACGATCGCCTACGAGAACGATACGCTCGACAAAGACTTTCATATTTATCCGAACATGAGGGCGAGCTATCCGTTGAGCCCTTCTGTTGATCTTGTAGCCGCTCTTGAAGGAGGAATCGAAAAAGTTTCACTTCAAACGCTGTCGTACAAGAACCTATGGCTTGGTCCGAATGTGCCGCTATCTCATCTGAGCAAGTTGTACGATCTCAACGTGGCGATCAACGCACGCGTGGGGAACAAGGTCGGAGCCAATGCCGGGTTGAGCATGTCAGCCTCAAGGAACATGCATTTCTTTGTTAACCGTGCAAATACAGCTGAACGTCCCTTGGGTCAGGCGCAGTTTGATGTCATTTATTCCGATGGCATCTTTTACAGGACTAACCTCTTTGGCTCGCTCAGCTATGCGCAATCGGAGAAGGTCAAGCTGATGTTGCGCGGTGACGTGTATACCTATGCTCTTGGAAGCGATGAGATTGTTGGCGAACCATGGCATTTGCCTCGTTATAAACTCAATGCGGGTGCGTCTTTCAATGTCGCTGAAAAACTCTTGCTGAACTTTGACATAATCGGAATGGGCGGCATGAAAGGGAGGGAACCGGAGACCGGCAAGGTCATTAAGCTGGACGGCGCGCTGGACCTGAGCGCGAAGGCGGAGTACCTTTTCTCCCGGAGTTTTTCACTGTTCGGACAGTTCAATAACATAGTGGGTAACAACTATCCTGTCTTCCTGTATTACCCGGTGCGCGGGTTCCAGTTCACGGCAGGAATTACATGGAGCTTCTGAAAGGAGTTGAAGCACCTGTTGCATCACGGAGACAGGAATCGTTTGTAAGCTGGAATTTTTGCTTATTTTTGTATAATTAGCTAATCCTTAGAACCTAACTATTTTTTGATATGGCTAGAAGAAACAAGCAAGACAACGATGACGCGTCAGAGGAAAATCAGGACAACCTCAATAATGAGAATACCGACGACACGTTTGGTTTGCCGGAGGTTGAATACGAGCCGATAAAGCGCGACGAACGGGTCGAAGAGCCTCAGCCTCCTGTTGAAGAGCCTGTGTACGAGGAGACCGAAGAGACAAGGGAAGAACTCGTTCACTCGGAAGAGGTCTATGATGAACCCCATGGCCAGGAAGAACACCAGGAGTATCAGTCCCGCTACGCTTATATGGAAGAGAATAATCAGTCTGTATGGCCAAAGGTACTCGCTATTCTGCTTACGCTGATCGTAGTCGGAGGAGCGATCTATTATTTCGCATATTATCAGCCTGCACAGGAAAAGGAAAAGAAAGAAAGACTGGCGCGCGAGGCTGAGCAGACGCGCGCGCGTGACGCGCAACGTGCGCGTGAGGCCGAAGCAAAACGCCTGGCCGATGAAGCCGCCCAACGAAGGGCTGATTCGCTTGCCAATATCCAGAAGGAAGGGTCGATTGAGATGTTGTCGGGCAGGACCGGCCAGTACTGGATTGTCGTAGCCAGTGCCATCGATGACGATCTGCTCATGGATTTTGCGCAGAAGCTGTCAAAGGATGGCAAGCAGGTGAAGATTATTCCTCCATTCGGCAAACAGGGCAAGTTCCACCGCCTGGCCATCGAAGCCCGCGACAACTATGCGGATGCTCAGGCAGCAGCTGACAATATGAAAGGTGGGGAATTTGGTGACCAGCTCTGGGTCGTGAAGTATTAATTTTTTCCGCCCGAAGCACGGTACAGTAATTGCTGTCGTTTACTTCATAGCGGTTTATTTCAGATACTTTTATTTTTTAAACTTTATCCTTTACCCGAATGATTTTACTTCAGATCCCCCAGGATACCACTGCGGTTGATTCAGGACTGGGAGAATCCCTTTCAATTATTGACCTTGTATTCGCCGGCGGCCCGGTAATGATTCCGATCGCACTGCTTTCCATCCTTGCCATTTATCTGTTTGTCGAGCGTTTGCTTGTAATCAACAAGGCCAACCAGGATCCGGACGCGTTTATGGGACGCGTGAAGGAACTCGTACTTAGAGGGGATATAAACGGTGCCCGGATGTTGTGCTCACAGAACGATACACCGGTTGCACGGATGATCGAAAAAGGTATCTCCAGGATCGGCAGCCCCCTTAAGACCATTGAGGCGTCCATTGAAAACGTCGGTAAGATCGAGATCTTCAAACTTGAAAAGAACCTTTCCACACTCGCGACCATCGCCGGAGCAACGCCTATGATCGGATTTCTCGGTACCGTTATCGGGATGGTTCAGGCTTTCATTGCGATCAGCCAGGAAGAAGGATCGGTAAGTCCCAAGCTACTGTCGTCGGGTATTTACACGGCGATGATCACAACCGTAGCCGGATTGATTGTCGGTATCATCGCTTACCTCGCGTATAATTACCTCATTACGCGTGTTCAAAAGGTGATTCACAAGATGGAATACACGTCCGTCGATTTCATCGACCTCCTTCAGGAACCACGGTAACAACATAAACGTTTCTGCACTATGCGGCTTAATTCAAAAAACAAGGTGGACGCAGGCTTCAGCATGGCCTCCATGACGGATTTGATCT
>CBKWFZ010000207.1:0-6533 GCA_966673785.1 uncultured bacterium | reverse complement strand
AAACGGACTTGACGAAATGGACAACCGCATTCTGTTAACCATTATCGAAAAGTTCAAAGGAGGTCCCGTAGGAATTACAACCATCGCTACGGCCGTCGGTGAGGAGGCGGAAACTATTGAAGAAGTTTATGAACCGTTTCTGATCCAGGAAGGCTATATCAAACGCACATCACGTGGTCGTGAAACAACGGAGCGTGCATTCCGCCACCTGAAGCTGCCGTTTCCGTCGACAAAGCAAAAAGGATTGTTCGATCAGTAACGGATCGCCCTTTCATGCGACAAATCCAAAAAACGTTCAACCCTATGATTCGCAAAACCGCTTTACCCCTTCTGGCATTGTTGTGCCTGTCGCTATGTTGTCTGGCACAGAAAAAGAAAACCAGCAAAGAGGCACCGCTAATTGACCGGGAACTGTTCTTTGACAACCCTGAAATCGCCGGCGGGCAATTGTCGCCGGACGGCACGATGATCAGCTTTCAAAAAGTGTACAAAGGGAAGATGAACGTTTGGGTGAAAAAATTTGACGAGCCCTTTGAGAAAGCAAAACCGGTTACAGCCGATACCGTGAGGCCCATACCCGGCTACTTCTGGAGCAATGACAGCAAGTTTATCTTATACGTGCAGGACGAAGGAGGGAATGAAAATTACAATGTCTTTGCCGTGAATCCGACCGCGCCTCTTGCCGAATCAGGCGTTCCCCAGGCGCGCAACCTCACCCCGATGGACAGCGTTCGTGCGTTGATCTACAATGTGTCGCGCAAGAATCCTGATATTCTAAGAATAGGCCTCAATAATCGTGACAAAGCATGGCATGACCTTTACGAATTGAGCATCTCTACAGGAAAGCTTACCCTGCTAAAGGAGAACAAAGACCGTCTGACTGCATTTTACTTCGACTGGGATGAAAACCTGCGCCTGGCGACCCGGACGTCCGACAACGGCACCCAGGAGATTCTTTACGCGACGAACGATGGATTTACGAAGATCTACGATTGCTCCATCCTCGAGACCTGTAATCCGGCGGGCGCGTTTGATCCGGATAATCGGAATTTTTACCTGATCTCAAATAAAGGCGAAGAGAACTTCACCAAATTGTATTTGTTCAATCCTGAAAGTAAAAGTATTAATCTGGTTGAGGGTGATCCACAGAAGAAAGTTGACTTTGGCGGACTTTTTATCTCCAACAAGAACAGGAACATCATACTAACCACTTACACTGACGCGAAAACCAGGTACTACTTTAAAGACAAATCATTTGAGGATGCATATAAGTTTATCAAGTCGAAGTTTCCTAATAAAGAAGTGAGCTTTTCGTCGCTTACGCGGGATGAAGAAAAGATGCTGGTAAACATATACAGCGATGACGATCCGGGATCAACCTATTTTTTCGATCTGAAGAAGAAGTCGCTGATCAAACAGTACACGCCACGTCCGAAACTTCAGTCGATGCAATTGGCAAAGATGGAACCGATCAGTTACACATCATCCGACGGTCTTGATATTCCTGCCTATCTCGTGCTTCCTCCCGGGAAAGAACCAAAAAATCTTCCTGCGATCGTGTTACCGCATGGTGGTCCGTGGGCCCGCGACTATTGGGGATTCAGCGGCTACGCACAGTTTCTTGCGAATCGAGGATACGCGGTTCTGCTTCCGAACTTCCGCGGTTCAACCGGCTATGGAAAAAAATTCCTGAACGCGGGAAACGGCGAGTGGGGTCAGAAGATGCAGGACGACATTACGTGGGGTGTGAAATATCTCGTACAGAAAGGAATTGCTGATCCGGCGAAGGTCGGGATCATGGGCGGCTCCTACGGAGGATATGCCACGTTGGCCGGACTTGCTTTTACCCCTGACGTATATGCTGCCGGTGTCGATATCGTTGGTCCAAGCAACCTCGTAACGCTTCTGAACTCCATTCCTCCTTACTGGGAAGCAGCCCGAAAAGTTTTTAACGAACGGATGGGGGATCCTTCTACGCCCGAAGGAAAGGCGCTACTTGAAAAGCAATCCCCTCTGTTCGCCGCCAAAAACATAAAGGCTCCGTTGCTCGTGGTTCAGGGCGCAAACGATCCGCGGGTTAAGAAGGCAGAATCCGATCAGATTGTGGTTGCTTTACGCGAACTCGGTGTTGGCGTCAAATACATCAACGCACCCGATGAGGGACATGGTTTCCGTGACCCGGTCAATAACATGGCGATGCTGGCTTACGCTGAGAAGTTTTTGTCTACGCACCTTGGAGGGCGGTATCAGGAGTCGATGAAACCCGAAGTGGCTGAAAGGCTCGAGAAGATTACGGTGGATATTAACACCGTGAAAGGTCCGGATGCGGAGACGGCAACACCTGAGAAGTTGAATCCAGTTTCCGACCTTAACGAGGGCGAATATTCATATGGCGTTACCCTTCACGCCGGGGAACAGAAAATGAATATGGAACTGACCCGGAAGATTACAAGCGAAGAGGGAAATTGGGTTATTACAGAAACGTCGAAAACCCCGATGGGGGAGATCGTGGACCAGAATGTGATAAGCAAAGGCGGCCTTCAACCCATTCGACGGAAGATCCTGCAGGGGCAGGCAAATGTTGAAGTGGAGTATTCGCCGGATGAAGTCAAGGGTTTACTTACAATGGGCAGCCAGAAGAGACCGATCAATGTAAAGCTCGAACATCCGATCACGAGCGATGGCGCGGGGCTGGATCTCCTGATCGCGCGACTGCCCCTTAAGGAAAATTACCAATCAACCATCGCTGTATTCGATGTGATGAGCGGTAAAGTAAAGAAGATGAATGTGAAGGTGGCGGGACGGGAACAGGTGAAGGTTCCGGCCGGAACGTTCGATACAATCAAGGTAACCGTGACAGAGATCGACGGACCGTCGGCTAGTACCCTGTGGATTTCGCCTTCAAACAAGAATACGGTGAAGATGGAAGCAAATGTGCCGCAGATGGGCAACGGAAAGATTGTAATGGAGCTAACGCAATAGCAGAAAATAGTCCGGAAAAGAAAGGGAGGTCTTGGACCTCCCTTGTTTTTTTTAGAAACGCTCGAGCCTAGAAAAAAAGAAATCGCTTTCAATGGCCGCATTGCTATCGCTGTCGGATCCATGGATTGCGTTCGCCTCGATCGATTTTGCAAACAGATTCCGGATCGTGCCTGGTGCCGCCTTTTGCGGGTCAGTCGCGCCGATCAACGTACGGAAATCTTCGACCGCGTTCTCTTTTTCGAGAATCATCGGAACAATAGCTCCTGACGACATGTAAGCGCAAAGGTCATTGTAAAAAGGCCGTGCTTTATGGATTTCATAAAACTGCCCGGCTCTTTCAGCAGATAATTGCGTCTTCTTCATTGCGAGAATCCGAAACCCTGCTTCTTCAATCATTTTGATGATCGCACCGGTGTTGCCCGCGCCGACGGCATCAGGCTTGATCATAGTAAAAGTTCTGTTTCCTGCCATACTGGTTTGTAATTAATGACGCTGCGTCAATCCGGCGGCAAAAATAACAGAATAAGCTATAGGGCCTACTGAAAGCCCGAGATTTTAGAAGGTGTTGGCCATCAACGAATAAACAGGCGGGTGATGGTTTATCCTCCATTTTTCACCATTTTTGCAACTTGTTTTTAACCAGACATGAATAATCTTGAAAATTTTAAAGATTATCTCGGTTCGTCAAGGAAAATCGTCCTGATCCCGCATTTTAAGCCGGATGCTGACGCACTTGGATCGGCTTTGGGACTCTACCTGTATTTGAGAAAGAAGGGCCATTCGGTGACGGTGTTGTCTCCGAGCGATTATCCGGATTTTCTTAATTGGATGCCGGGGCACGGTGAGGTTCAGGTTTATCACAAAGACCGAAATAGTAAGGCGTCTCAACTGATTAGCAGCGCTGACACGATATTTTGTATTGATTTTTCGAGTCTGAGCCGGCTTGAGGGTTTGGGAGAATACGTGAAGGACTCCGGGGCAAAAAAGGTCCTGATCGATCATCATCTTCAGCCTGAGTCTTTTGCCGATTTCGAGCAATGGGACGACACTGCCGCGTCAACCGCCGAACTCGTTTATGAACTGATATGCGAACTCGGTGATGAAGAACTGATCGACTCCGAGATCGCCAACTGCCTGTACGCCGGAATAATGACAGATACCGGAGGGTTCCGTCATTCAAATACGAATCACCGCCAATTCCAGGTAGCGGGTGCGTTGGTCGCGCGGGGTGCGGATCCGTTTGTCGTTTCAAAACTGATATACGATACGAATTCGATCGAGCGCCTGAGACTTATCGGATACGTGCTGAGCAACAAGCTTCAGGTTCTGCCGGAATTCAGGACCGCCTATATGGTACTGACTGCAGATGAGCTCAAACGTTTCAGTTCCCAGACAGGCGATACGGAAGGACTCGTGAATTATGGTCTGTCTATCAAGGGTATCAAGCTTTCGGTGATGATTTCCGATCGCCGTGAGAATATCAAACTTTCGTTTCGCTCACTGGGAAAATTTTCAGTGAACGACATGGCGAGAGCTCATTTTAACGGTGGCGGACATCGAAACGCCGCCGGCGGACAGACGAGCCTTAGCCTGGACGAAACCCTAAAGAAGTTTCTCGACCTGCTGCCCAGCTATAAAGAGGCGTTGCAGGAAGAGGAAGAAATTTTTCAGTGATTCCAACTTTTACACAAATACAATAGTCTAATTATGAACATAACAAGAGTCGCGCAGATTTTGATAGTATTCACGATCGCGCTGGGGGCGTGCCAGAAAAAGGAACTTGAAACACCGAGTGGAATGAAATATGAGATAATCGAAGAAGGTGATGGCAATCGTCCAAAGAAAGGCGACATCATCGTTTTTGAATTTATCACCAAGGACTCAAAAGATTCCGTATGGAACAGCACGTATAAGCGGGGCCTGCCTGGTTTTGTGCAGGTGCAGGACAGTGCTCAATTAGCCACCGAGGATGGTATGCTTCAAATGTTCCGCATGCTTTCGAAAGGAGACAGCGTAAAGGTGACAATGCCAATCACAAAATTCTTCCGTGATTTTGTCAAGTCTCCAATGCCCCCGACGATTGACAGCACGATCAATATCACATACCTCTTCAAGATAGAAGAATTCCTTTCTGAAGAAGAATTCCCCGCCTATCAGAACCAACTTCTTGAAAAAAAGGCGACGGCTCAGAAGTCGACGGACGAGAAGGCAATCACTGAATATCTCACAAAGGAAAGTATTACAGCGCAGCGGGATTCAACCGGAATACATTTCGTGATACACAAAAGCGAAGGGAAAGAAAAACCGACTCCGGCAAATTGTGTTGAAGTGAACTATGAGGGTAAACTGCTTGAAACAGGAGAGACGTTCGACAAAAATAACGGCATTTCCTTTCCTTTGAATCAGGTTATACGCGGCTGGCAGGTGGGCATTCCGCTGTTGGGTCTTGGTGACTCGGCGACATTCTATATTCCTTCCGACATGGCCTATGGACCACAGGGCATACCGGGTGCAATACCTCCAAATTCCATTCTCGTATTCAACGTAAAGCTCACAGGTATCGGTAAGGAGTTCGATCCCGCTACCCGCAGCTGCAAATAGTAAACGATTAATGAGTATGAATAGATTTTTTTTGATTCCAGTGATGCTTTTGGTTGCCATGTCATGCAACCCGGAAACTGAGGATACCAATGCGGATTTGAGTCGAGACATGCAGGCAATTGACGCCTATCTCACGGCCAGCGGCGTCCCTGAATCCAAAATTCTTCGTGATAACTCAAGCGGCATACGATTCGTTTTTGAAAACTATGGACAGGGAATGGCAGCCTCTACCGGTCAAACCGTTCAGTATGACGTGGTTGGCTCCGTCTTGTCAGGTGGCTCATTGAGCTTTCCATTCATCGACGCCGTAGAGGTGAAAAAGATCGAAACGGTTACCCCCGAAGGATTGAACTATGCGTTGCGATCCATGCTCCAGGGGACGTCGGCGACGATCTATGTACCAGCACGGTGGGGCTACGGGACCAATGGAAATACAACATTAGGAGTACCGGCAGACGCTGTGCTCAGATATGATGTTCAGCTTCAGGAAGTTGAAAGGACTGCTGTGCAGCAGAATCAGTTCGAAAGTGATACGCTTGCCATTCGCACGTATCTCGAGAATGAAGAGATAAACGCCACGATGCACGAGAGCGGTATATGGTACACCGTGGACACCGAAGGTACCGGTGATTCTCCGAATCCTTACAGTGCTGTAACGTTCGATTATAAATTGAAATCACTGTCAAATCCTAACACGATTATTGAAAACGGAACATTACCCGATACCTTCGTCTGGGGTCTTGTCCAGGGACTGCGTATTGGATTTCAGTTAATGCAGGAGGGTGATACCTATACTTTCTATCTGCCCTCCGGTCTTTGCTACGGTCCCAGCGGGACCGGATCAATACCTGCAAACGCAAATCTCATCTTTGAGATACCCCTGAAGTCACTCAGCCAGTAAACAGCTAATCTAGATTCGATCATTGTGGGTGAAGTCAGGATGATCTCAG
>CBKWFZ010000206.1:0-6540 GCA_966673785.1 uncultured bacterium | reverse complement strand
ATCGGCCACATCGCCCATTGCGTCTTCCCATACGGTTCGGTGAAGTGCCATGCATCGGTAGTAAAGTGGGCAACGGCTCCGTTCATACCGTACATCGACCGGGCCGTCTTTTTTCCATCGGCAGTCACAGGCACAAGAAAATCAAGGAACGGACGGTGAAGCTCGTGCAGGTTTGTGATCTCTGCGGGCCAGTAGTTCATCTGGATATTGATGTTAATGTGGTAATCCGCATCCCATGGCGGATTCAACCCATCAGCCCAGATACCCTGAAGGTTCGCCGGTAAGGTTCCGGGCCGCGAACTGCTGATCAGCAGGTATCGGCCAAACTGAAAATAAAGCGCAAGCAATTGTGGGTCCGCGCTTCCACGCTGAAAGGCCTGAAGCCGTTGATCCGTGGGAAAGTGTACCGCATCACTTTGCCCAATGTCGAATTCAACTCTGTTAAAGAATTGCTGATAATCTTTCACATGGCGTTCACGTAACTGATGGTATGAAAACCGTTCTGCGGAGTCCAGTGTGGCTTGTGACAATGCAAAGGGATCGGTTCCCCAATAGTCCGTGGCGGCCGTAATCAGGAGGACAACCTCGGATGACCCGCTAACGCGAAAACCATTCTCGCTGACCTTAACATTTCCACCCTGTGTTTTTATCGCAATCCGTGTCACCATGCGAACACCGGTTCCACCGCCAACATGTTCCGACATCACGATCCGGCTGCCCTCCTTTCGCAGTTCAGCCTTGTTTCCGGGTCGCGTCAGTTCTCCGCGGAAGGAAACAGTACCGCCTCCCGAAGTTGTTAATTTAATAGCAATCACGTTGTCGGGAGCGCTGCTGAATATTTCACGATCGAAACGCGAACCGTTCTGCTCATAAGAGACCTTAGCCAACGCATTGGAGATGTCAAGTTCCCTGCGATATCTCCTGATCTCCGGTTCATCGATGTCAAAAAACAATTTCAGATCCCCAAGGGTCTGATATGAGCTCGGAATGCTTTTGTCACCCATAAGCGTGGCCTCGGCGAGATCCTTTGCCTCAACGTATCTTCCCTGAAAAAGGAGTTGACGGATTTTTGGAAGCGTCTTGCGCGCTTGTGGATTGACAAAATCATGCTCCATCCCGGACCAACAGCTTTCCTCATTAAGTTGCAGGCGTTCTTCAGTCACACCACCGAAAATCATGGCTCCCAGTCTGCCGTTACCGACTGGCAACGCTTCATTCCAGTCGCGGGCGGGCTGTTCATACCAAAGCGTCAGCGGTGACTGACTGTGCACCAGACCGGAACATAGTAACAGTACAATACAGAATGAGGGACGAATCATAGTATGGTCAAAATCACCTCAAGGTAAGCGACACTGAGGCACTTTGCAAACCAGGCGATTCTACTGTGATCGTTGCGTTACCAGGTTGTTTCACGCCTCGCACAATCACAAGCGCCAGACCATTAAAAAGTTTTACGTTGTGGCTGCGGAAAGACGCGTGACTCGTAGGATCACCGTTGTCGACGGCAGCCACGGCAGCGTCACCGGTAACTCCAATGTGAATCATGTTGTCGGCAACAGGAACAGGAATACCGTTGGCGTCCTCTGCTCGTATCGTTATGAAAGAAAGGTCGGTTCCGTCCGCCGCAATCGCGTCACGGTCCGGTTCGAGGATCAATCGCGCCGGCGCACCCGCAGTCCGGATCTCTTTCCTCATCACTTCCTTTCCGTTCTTTCTCGTAATCACGCGAATTGTGCCGGGTTCATAATTAAGCCGCCACATGACATGGAGGTCATCACCCTGTTTTTTCATAACACCCCGGGACACATCGTTAACGAATAATTCTGCCTCGTCGGCCTGATTGTAGTATGCCCACACATCGACCACCTTTCCTGTTTCCCAGTTCCAATGCGGAAAAACATGTAAAACTTTTGTATCGGTCCATTCGCTCTGATACATGTAATATGCGTCTTTCGGAAAGCCCGCCAGATCGACGATCCCGAAGTAGGAACTCCGTGACGGCCATCCGTAAGGAGTTGGTTCCCCCAGGTAATCGAAACCGGTCCAGATAAACATTCCGGAAAGATGTTCGAATCGCTTTACAATTTTCCAGGTCTCCTCGTGCGTTGAACCCCACGGCGCGCTCACATGATCATATGCAGATACTGTGTTGTCAGGGTTTCCTTCACGGAACGGTTTATCCCACGCGATTGGCCAACGCCTGATACTGTCAGAAGGCATGTCGTAGTGTCCACGTGTAGCCAGGGCCGACGTTGTTTCAGTCGCGATGAATCGCTTACCGGGATATCGTTCGTGAAAACCGGCATAATCGCCATGATTGTAATTGTATCCTATCAGGTCAAGAGCCCCCGACCGAATGATGCTATTGTACGTATTCGCCTCATTGTTCGCGGTCGTAATTGGACGTGTTGAATCGAGGCTCCGGACGAGACCGGCAAGTTCCGTCGCAATGGCCGTGCCGGTAGAATCCCACTGCTCCCCGATCTCATTGCCTATGCTCCATACGATCACACTGGGATGGTTTCGATCTCGTTTAATGAAATCAGTCAGGTCGCGTTCATGCCACTGATCCCAGTCAACCGAATAGTCAAATTCGGTTTTTTTCCTCCGCCACATATCAAACATCTCGTCCATCACAAGAAATCCCATTCGATCGCAGAGATCGAGCAGTTCGGGTGCAGGAGGATTGTGCGAGGTTCTGATTGCATTTACACCCATTGCCTTGAGTATCTCCAACTGACGCTCCAGTGCACGTGTATTAATTGCAGCTCCAAGGCTTCCAAGATCATGGTGATTACACACGCCAAGTATTTTCACCGGCGTCCCGTTAAGCGAGAATCCTTTGTCAGGATCGAAATCAAAAGTTCGTATTCCGAAGTTCGTTTCGAACCGATCCGACTCGACACCCCCGGTTCTAACGATCGATACAGCTTTATACAGCGCAGGATTCTTCAAAGACCAGAAGACAGGACCCTTTACATCCAGTCGTTGATGAAAAATCGCCGACGAGTCGGAAGGTACATTTAACGAAGTTGAAACCGAACCGACGCGACGCGATGCGGCATCGTAAATAACGGTCTCGAGCTCGGTCGACACGTCATTCCCGAGGTTATTGATCAAAGTCGTTTCAATATTAACGACAGCATTTTCGGTTGTCACCGACGGCGTTGTAACATGGACTCCACCCTGCGGTACATGAAGTCTACCGGTAATTACCAACCACGTGTTGCGATAAATACCGGAACCTGAATACCAGCGTGAGTTGGGTTGTTGTGAATTGTCAACACGAACCACCAGCACATTCGGGCGGTCATAGTTCAGATATGGCGTGGCATCGTAGGCAAACGAAATGTACCCGTTGGGCCGGTTACCAAGGTGCGTTCCGTTGAGCCATACATCACTGTTGCGGTAGACGCCATCGAAAGCGACATACACGTTTTTGTCACGATCTGCCGGATCGACGGTAAACGATTTGCGATACCATCCTACACCACCGGGAAGTGCACCGCCTCCTACCCCTGCGGGAGCTTGCGCACTGAAGCTACCTTCGATACTCCAGTCATGCGGAACATCGAGCATCCTCCAGTCTGAATCGTTGAATTCAGGATGAATTGAAGAGCTGTCCCCTGAAAGACTGAAACGCCAGTGCTCATTGAGCGACGTCGTTTTTCGAGCGGATGCCGTTCCGTCATTTCTCTCGGAACATCCGGCGTAAACTGTAAGCAGAACAATGACGACAAATGTCCTGACTAAACCCGGAGCGTAATGCATGTAACGTGACATAGTATTTCGGCAATTGATGACTTACCAAAACTAATGGTCACGACTATGGTTAACGGCAAGCTATCGAATGATTTATGACAGCCCCGTCGGGATTTACATCATCGCTTTCGGGTCCAACCATTGGCGGCAAGCCAGTTCAAACAGATCGACATCCAGTCGTCAGTGGATAAACGGTTGTTCATTCCGAAACCATGGCCACCTTTCTGATAGATATGCATTTCCGCGGGGACGCCGTGTTTTCGAAGCTGGGAAAAGAACCGCGTGGTGTTTTCAACGCGGACGGTTTCATCATCTGCGGCGTGAACCAGGAACGTCGGCGGGGTTTGTTTCGTAACCTGCTGCTCATTGGAAAAATACACGACATCCTTCGGATCGGGATTTTTGCCGATAAGCTGATCACGCGAACCCATGTGGCCAACCTCCGGCTGAAAACTTATCACGGGATAAATAAGGATCATAAAATCCGGCCTCACCGACACAGTTTGCGGCACCACCGGGCGATCGAAGTGGGTACCTGCGGATGACGCGAGGTGTCCGCCTGCGGAGAAGCCCATTATTCCGATTCGCGCCGGATCAACGTTCCACGTTGCTGCGTTCGCTCTGACCCACGCGATGGCCTGCTGTGCATCCTGCAGCGGACCATGCTTACGGTCCTTCATCGCCTGATCGTTGGGAATTCTGTATTTCACAACAAACGCCGTGATACCGTGTTCATTCAGCCGGCGTGCGACATCCAAACCTTCGTGTGAAACTGCATTGATCCAGTAGCCTCCGCCGGGAAAGATGATCACGGCTGATCCGTTGGCGGTCTCAGGCAGTGCCGGAAATATTGTGAGCGTAGGTCGCGTAATCTTGCTTACGATCACGATGCCGTTTCGCTCTTCACGCTGTTCTTCATCGGGGACTTCGATACTGTTGGGAATGGGACCCTGGTATAAGGGTATAGTTTCCTGCGCTTTCATTTGCATTGAGGCGAGCACGATGACGAGTATCATCCAATTACGATTGCACATGGTCTTTCGGGACTAATCAGATCGTAAAATATACGGAAATCGGCAGGCGGGCAAATTATTGGGACAACGTATTAAAAGAAGCAGGAAAGCCGGGCCGGATCAATGGCGAAATGTCGGCGCAGACTTCCCTGCAAAGATTCTAGCTCCGTGCGTACACTTTGGGCTTC
Organism: uncultured bacterium; assembly: GCA_966673785.1. Taxonomy (GTDB): domain Bacteria; phylum Bacteroidota; class Bacteroidia; order Cytophagales; family Cyclobacteriaceae; genus Ohtaekwangia. The sequence continues at coordinate 1,577 of CBKWFZ010000206.1, read as the reverse complement.
TCGCGATTGTGAGAACCCTCCTGAATTTCTTCCAGAAACTTCCTGTTAAATGCTTCCAGATCGTCAGGCTTTCGGCTCGTAACCAGTCCGTTGTCGACCACAACTTCCTGATCTACCCACATTCCTCCCGCGTTGACGATGTCTACACGTACTGAAGGATAGGAAGTCAGTTGTCTGCCTTCGACTACATTTGCCTCGATCAGCATCTGCGGCCCGTGGCAGATTGCGCCGATCACCTTTCCGGCTTTGAAAAAATCCTGAACGAAAAGTACAGCATCGTGATTCATGCGAAGCGTATCCGGATTGAGCACTCCTCCGGGCAGAAACAAAGCATCGTAATCATCAACGGAAACGTCGGTCACCTGCTTGTCAACGGGAACTTCGATTCCCCAGTGATCCTTATCCCACGCCTTCACCTTTCCCTTCTGCGGGGAAACGATTTCACATTGATGTCCGGCATTTTCCAGTGCCTCTTTTGGGCTTACCAGTTCCGATTGTTCAAAACCGTTCTCGGTAAGAATAGCAACCCTGCGGCTCTTTTGATTATCCTTCTCTGCCATACCATTTAAGTTTTAGTTTCTATTTCTGTATTAAATTCTATACCGGTACAACGACTGCGCTGGACGGCGGCGCAATTATCCTCAACGAGGAAATTATTCCACCGCGCCAATGCAAAAAGCCAGGAGTTACCTGGCTTTTCGTCCGAACTAAAAGTGTTTGTTATTTTGAATTCGGATCTGCGGGAGTTGATCCCGGAGTTTCAGCAGGAGTTGATCCTGGTGTTCCGCTGTCAGGAGTCTGAGTGCTTCCTGCATCGTCAGACTGCACGTCACCGGCATCAGGAGTTCCCGGGTTCATATCGCCTGGATTGTTGCCTGATTCAGCACCGAGATCTTCCAGACGGTTGCCGTCGGCGTCAAAGCGGTAAACTTTTGAATCCTGGTCACCAATCACGATCAGAAATTCATTTGTTGTTGTATTACGGTAAACCTTTCCTTCTTCCCATCCGCTGTATTCAGTTCCTTCAAGGGTAGTACGAAGTGACTGAGGTACGTCGGTGGGTTGAATTACTTCCATGTCACGGGAATAATTGGACTGATCGTCACCCATCACGCCGGGCGTCTGGGTAGACGACTGCGTTGTGTCCTGATTCATTTCAGTTGATGGCTCAACCTGAGCATTTACTGCCATTAAGCTCACCAAAAGCATACCGGCAACAGTTAAGATTAGCTTTTTCATATGCTGTCTTTTTTTTAAGTTTTGATACTTTAGTTTTTTTACTCTTTGCTGATGCAGGATACAAACCGGTGCCTCAGGGCGGTAAATCCCGTAATGAACCGGGATGGGCTATTAATTCCCCACGGGGTATATCGGCCTGTTGACTTTTCCTACAGTCCGTAGGCATATACTTGGATCGGGACACCAGAAACAACTATGTCACTAGGCGCAGATCTCAAGTTACGTCTTGCGAAACGTTTTGAACCAAACACCACGGTAGAAATCACCTTCAGGGGGAAGGATATCACGGTAAGGACGGATGCGGATGGCAACCCGATCACCGCCTTCGTCGGTAAACG
>CBKWFZ010000205.1:0-6547 GCA_966673785.1 uncultured bacterium | reverse complement strand
ACCGGAAACGCTGTCTTATGAGCTTCTGCATGTTGTATCCGATTCCTTCCCGTCAGATGAGGGCGGATATACTTACGTTATAAGCCGCTCAAGGAGATTTGCCGGAGAGAGTGCATGGGACCAATTAATAACGTGGTCGGTGCGCCGGCGGGACCTCGAAATATTGCAATGGGAAGGAAACATTCCCTTTGTGGTATTGAATTTTCCGCTTCGTAAAGAAATGAGCTGGGACGCGAACTTGTATAATGACGTAACAAACCGTTTCTCCGGTGAAAAGACGGACATCTTTTCTGTTATTGAAGCAGATGCTTCCGTTTCGCTCAATGGTATCACGTACCCGGACTGTGTCGTCATCGAACAGGAAAATTCTGAAGATCCCATTCTTTTCAAAGATTTCAGACAGGCGACCTATGCCCGGAATATCGGGTTAATATCGATGACGTTCGTCCAGCTGGAATATTGTACAAACGAGGGCCGCGGATGCGTTGGTCAGCAGATCATCGATACCGGGAGAATCTATACTCAGACCCTCATCGAATATGGCCGTGAATAGAACGATACCGATCACGTTGCTGCTTCTTCTGATCGCTGCATCGGCATGGGCGCAGCGTAACCGTTACATGGTGTTCTTCACAGACAAGAACGATACGCCATTCTCGACTGCAGCGCCAACCGGGTTTCTTTCGCCCGACGCGATTGAACGCCGGATACGGCATGGCGTCGCCGTGACAGACCAGGACCTGCCTGTTAACCCTGCCTACGTTGCTGCAGTACGTGCCACGGGTGTCGAGGTGTTTTTTAAGACGCGCTGGATGAATGGTCTCCTGATTCAGGCCGAACCCGGGGATCTCGATGCAATCGAAGCGCTTTCGTTTGTGGACCGCATAGAACTTGTAGCCCCGGATGCGCGGCTTCTCACCGCCGGCCGGAGGAAGTTTCCGGGAATAAAAAAGGCGGGGCGTACAACTGAAGTTACCGACGCCCAGCTTGGAATGATCGGGCTTGACGAAATGCACGAAATGGGCTATCGCGGTGAAGGCGTTGTCATCGCGTTGTTCGACAGCGGCTATGAAGGCGTGAATGCGACCGCACCCTTTGAACACATTTTCAACGACGGGCGGATCAACCTCGCCGTTTCCAAAGACTTCGTTTACAATTCCGATGACGTATTCCAGTACGACGATCATGGTTCGGAAGTGTTTTCCGTGATAGCCGGATACCAACCCGGAGTATTTGTCGGCGGCGCATATAAGGCTTCGTATCAGCTGTACGTGACGGAGGAAACGCCAACAGAATACCGGATCGAAGAATACAACTGGCTGTTTGCCGCCGAACGCGCTGACAGTGCCGGAGCCGATATCATTCAATCATCGCTGGGCTATTACGATTTCGATCTCGCGGAAATGGATTACCAGAAAGCTGAAATGAATGGAGCCGTAGCCGTCGTTTCCCGCGCGGCTCAGTGGGCGGCTGACCGGGGAATCGTAGTCGTTGTCAGCGCCGGAAACGAGGGCAATAACTCGTGGCGTGTTATCACGGCGCCGGCTGATGCAGAAGATGTTCTCGCCGTTGCAAGTGTTGATGCCAATGGCTCCCGGGCGAATTCAAGTTCCACCGGTCCCGCCGCCGATCTTCGCGTCAAGCCGGATGTCGCCGCCATGGGTGTGGCAACGAGTGTTATCGAACGAAACGGAAGTCTGGGGAAATCAAGCGGAACCTCTCTTGCTGCGCCCTTGATTACCAGTCTCGCGGCAGGCGTTCTTCAAATGAATCCCGACCTGACCAACCTTGAACTGCTCGATGTGATCAGAAAGTCGTCGTCGCAGGCCGGAGCGCCCGACATCCTGCTGGGATATGGAATTCCGCATTTTCGCGCTGTGGTCAATTATATTGAGGCCGAAGTACAGTCGGCGGAATTTGCCGTGTTTCCGAATCCGTTCGCCGAGGGAGATTTGCAGCTGGTGGTACAACCTAAAGATCCCTCGGCCGTTACCGACTGTGAGATTGAACTGATAAACCAGGAGGGAAGGAGTATCTACCGCTTTGCGCCCCGGTTTTCATGGCTTGAGAACAGATTTACGCCCCAGCTTGAGGGGCTGAGCCGGGGAATTTATTTTCTCCGTATACACTCGGGTGGTAAGCGGTTCGTATTCAAGGTTGTGCGTCAATAAAGCAGGAGTGCTGCAGACAGAAACCAGTGTACAGCGCAAGTCTCGGGAGATTGATTATTTTTGCCGCGAAACAACCCATTGCCAATGCCGCTGATTGCGCCATCCATCCTTGCCTCCGATTTTGGAAATCTCGAACGCGAAATCCGCATGCTGAACGAGAGTGACGCCGACTGGATTCATGTGGATGTAATGGACGGCATGTTTGTCCCCAATATTTCTTTCGGATTTCCGGTGCTGGAGGCGGTAAAGCGAACCGCCAAAAAACCGGTGGATGTCCATCTCATGATCGTACAGCCCGAGCGTTTCGTCGAGGCGTTTGCGCGGGGTGGTGCCTCGGTCATTTCGGTCCACGTTGAAGCGTGTTCCCATCTGCACCGGAACCTTGAGCAGATCCGTAGCTTTGGATGTAAGGCGGGGGTCGCAATAAATCCGCATACACCACTTTCTTCTATTGAAAATGTGCTGCGTGACATCGACGTTGTGTGCATGATGTCCGTCAATCCGGGATTTGGAGCCCAGAAATTTATTGAGCACACCTACAGCAAGGTGCGCAGCCTCAAGACCATGCTTCGGGAAGCCGGGTCTGGTGCCCTGATCGAGATCGACGGAGGCGTGAACCTGGGTAATGCCGCAGCGCTGTGTGAAGCCGGCGCAGACGTCCTCGTCGCAGGTAACTTTGTGTTCTCCGCTTCTGATCCAAAAGCGGTGATCCGGCAGCTAAAGGAAATAAAAGTGCCGGTTTAGCAAAACTCTTTCCACCGTTTCGGCGTATTCCCGGCAAGGTTTTTGAATTTTGGTCCGCAAAAAAACGCTACCCTATGCACAGGATCTTTCCGCTTTTCGTCGTTTTCATCGCGGCGTGTTCTCCTTCCGTAAACAGAATCACACCCGATACACAGGTTGACCTCAGCGGGCGCTGGAACGATTCCGATTCGCGCCTCGTAGCCGACCAGATGATCTATGACCTCGTAAATTCCGACAGCTATCAGGCTTACGCGCGTGAACTCGGTCGGAAGCCGGTGATTATTGTTGGGACGATCCGCAACCGCACCTCCGAACACATTGACGCAAACAACTATGTTAAGAAGCTTGAAGTAGTTATCCATAACTCTGGCCTGGCAGAGCTCGTGGAGGGACAGGATTTCCGGGATCAGGTGCGCCGCGAGCGCGCAGAGCAACAGGAGTTCGCCTCCGCGGAAAGCATGGCACAATGGGGAAGGGAAACCGGTGCTGATCTCATGCTCTTCGGAGAGATGAGTTCGGAAACCGATACCGCGCCGCGCAAGCGCGTGGTTAACTATGTAACGACGCTCTTCCTCACGGATCTCGAGACGAACAAGCGAATCTGGTACGGCCAGCGGGAGATCAAGAAGCTTGTAAAAAACTGAGCTCATGACCCGGTTCCCTTTAGAAAGGCTTATTTCACGACGCCTCCTGTGCAAGGGATCCGGTCTGCTTGTTCTTGTCTTTTCAATGTCTGCCTGCGCCAGCTACTATCAGCGACACTGGAATTTTAATCAGGAATTCGAGAACGGCGATCTTAAGACTGCGCTTGAGACCCTTCAACGCAACTCCCGGGAGGCCGAAGGCAAGAACCGGTTCATATACTTCGCGAACAAAGGACTTCTGAACAGCATTCTCGGCGACTACGAGAGCAGCAATGCCGCTTTCGAAAAAGCTTTTCTCTTCGGAGAAGACTATCGTGTGAACTATGTGAACGAGGCTGTGTCGTATCTCAGTAATCCGAATTTTTCGGCGTATCGCGGTGAAGACCACGAACACTTGATGGTCCTTTATTTCAAGGCCTTGAATTTCCTGAAGATGAACCGGCCTGAAGAGGCGCTTGTGGAATGCCGGCGACTTAACATCCGCCTGAATCAGTTGAATGATAAATATGCATCGCCGTCAAAACTGCAACGCGACGGATTCATTCATGTGCTGATGGGTATCATATACCAATCCGTCAAAGATTACAACAACGCATTTATCGCCTATCGCAACGCACTTTCAGTGTATGAAGGCGAGTATATGGAGTTGTTCAGGCTTGAACCTCCTCTTCAGCTTAAGAAGGATCTGCTTAACATGGCGTGGCGTTCCGGTTTTGTTGATGAGTTCGACCATTACAAAGAGAAGTTTGATATGAACGACTTTTCGCCACCCGATGAGGAGGCTGAGCTCGTATTTTTCTGGCACAACGGACTCGCCCCCATCAAGGACGAATGGGGTGTCAATTTTGTAATAGATCACCGGGAGGATAACATGGTGGTATTCACGAATTCGTCAATGGGTATGAGTTTTCCTTTTCAACTGAAGGACGACAAGGAAAAGGACGACCTCCGGAGTCTCGAAGTTTTTCGCGTTGCTTTTCCGCGTTATCTCGAAAGGCCATTGTTCTATGATCAGGCGGTGATCGAAACACCCGAAGGAGACTATCCGCTTGAGAGAGGGGAGGACATTAGTCAGATCGCGTTCCATAGTCTCAAACAACGGATGTTGCAGGAATTCGGAAACGGTTTGTTACGAGCCGCTTTGAAGAAGGCAACAGAACACAGTGTTCGAAAGGAAAACGACCAGTTAGGCGCCCTGATTGGTGTGATGAATGCATTGACTGAAAAGGCGGATACGCGCAGCTGGCAAACACTGCCTCACAGCATATACTACACGCGGGTGCCGTTGAAGGCTGGTTCAAACACGATTCGCTTCAAGATTCACAACGGCGATCAGGGCGCGTACACTTTTTCGTATCAGGCCAGGTCTGGTCAGACATTATTTCACACCTTTTCATCGTTAGAGAGTAGACCCGTCGCGTACCGGTTCTACTGAGCGATGCGCGCTGGCTGCTTTAGGATACTTGTCGTTTTTGTTTTACATTTACCCTTTAAAAGGCTTCTGAAGCCCTATTTTTTTAGTTTGAAGGCTACGATCAAACCCTATTTCAGAGTCTGGACGATATCTGCCATTCTAATGGTTTGTATGGTCCCGGATCTTCTCGCTCAATACGACGACGAGAAAGATGCTACGATCCCGCTTGAATACTTTTACATCAAGCGCCAGGGAACGGGCATCTTCCGCAAGCTGTTGAGCAAGGTAACCTTCGGGCTAAGCACCGGCTATGGGCAGTCTGCGTTCAGGCACGAATTTGAAGGCTTCCAATTGTTACAAAACCCCGGTGAGGGACCGGTAATTTTCCAGACCGGAAGCACATCGGCTTATTCGAACTGGTTCAATAAGGTTGAGTCGTCAACACTGGGTGCGATCAATGGACCAATGTTTGATTCGGACCAGGAGGAGATCGGGTTTCGCAGTAAGACATTCCACATCCCGCTGAGGGCTACCGTTCATGTGGAGATCGATCGTTATCGGATCGGCGGAGGATACTCGTTCGAGTACACGAATGTTGGCGATTTCGAGCCGCTCACACATGGTGACGAGATCAGCAATTTCAATCCTGACCTTAATAACTTCTTCCTGAAGAAATACTTTGGCTCGTTTGGCGCGAGTGTCTATCGCTATGAGCAGTACCTGCTTGTGGCCGATCTGAATCTCGGCGGATACAAGCTTGGAAAGCAGTTCGATAACAGCCTGATCGACAGGGGTATGTTTTTTAATATCGGCGTGGCAGTTGAACGGGAAATGTCCGAGTACTTCAGGCTTTTTGTAAGACCGTCATACGAAATCAAAAGCTTTAGCACATCGATACCGGAGACCGCGGCTTCGGTGCAACATAAATTCAACGCCTTCTACATCAACGTGGGGGCTACCTATCGGATACCGGAGCTTCGTCGCTGCTTTATCAAGACGTGCAAGGCCCAGATCCGGCACGCGCACGGCAACCGGGAATACCGCAGCAGGGTTCATCCGATCTACAAGAAACAGAACCCTCACTACGGTGAAAACTACCCCAATCTGATCAAGTATAAAGGCCGTAATAAGTACAAGCTGAATCCCTATTGACCGCCGCGAAAACAACTTCACCGGCTCGCGATTTCGGGACCGCCGAATCAACATTTTAACCGCTAATTTCCATGTTTTTTTAACCGTTTTAACGTACAAGTTTTGCTATCTTGCGAGGCCTTGAAAAAGGCCTATTTTACTTTAAAAACGAAATCAATAAATGGCAGAAGAAACGGGTGGCGTAACGCCGGGAAGACAAAGTATCATTCCGATCAATATCGAAGACGAAATGCGGGGAGCCTACATCGATTATTCGATGTCCGTCATTATCTCGAGGGCTCTTCCGGATGTTCGGGATGGCCTTAAACCTGTCCACCGCCGGGTGCTTTTCGGGATGCTCGAACTCGGTGTCAACTATAACAAGTCCTATAAAAAATCTGCAAGGATAGTCGGGGAGGTTCTCGGTAAGTATCACCCGCATG
>CBKWFZ010000204.1:0-6575 GCA_966673785.1 uncultured bacterium | reverse complement strand
CCGTCGTATAACTTCATTTCGTAGCCCAGCATGCGCCCCGCCATATAGACAACGGAAGCGGTTTGTCCGATGAAGCAGTACACAACGAGCTCCTTATCGCTCCCGCCGACGGGACTGAAGTAGGCCTTGATTTCTTCCTCGTCTTTAAACATGTTGGATGCATCGATCATATCCGGATAGGGAATGTTGCGCGCTCCTGAAATGTGGCCATCGCGCGGATTACCGGTAGCCGCACCGTCGTAGAAATTTTTTGTCCGGGCATCCACAACCACGCCATTGGGCGACTTCAGTGTATTCAATACGTAATCTTTATCGACCAGTACGTTCACCGGCTTTAGTACCACAGACCCTGACTTTGTTTTTGTCGCCTCAGGAGTCACCGGGTAACCAGCCTTCTTCCACGCATCCAAACCGCCGTTGAGAAACGAAACACTGCCACGAAGGCCAAGGTGCTCGAGCGTGACGAACATCCGCGCCGTAACGGTCACTTCGCCGCGTCCGTGATAAAGGATGATATGTGAATTATTGTCGATGCCAAAGTCCCTGAGCAGTTTTGTGGCTGATGCTACGTCCGGGGAATTGAAGCTGCCGTATGGACTATCCGGCGCAAGATGCTGGGGCCAGAGATAATGAGCGCCCGGAATATGTTCCTTATCGTAGTCAAACTTCAGGTACCCCACATGCAACAGGACAATATTTTTATCTGAACGATGTTCATTCACCCACTGGGCGCTGACGAGAACAGGTTTGTCATTCGAAGCGCGCGACGATAAAGTGAGGAGGGTAACGATGAGAATTAACAGTGGTTTCTTTCCCATAGGGGTAAATTTGGTTACGTTAAGATATCAAGAATCTGTCGAACTTTAGCATTAGCTGAGAACTGCCGACAACATGCAGTCTTATTGAAAATGTATCCCACAGAAAAAAGGTCAGTCTGTTGGTGCAGGTGGCTACACCAGCACTTCAAACCAGTTCAACTTTTTCCAAATTTAAAGGACCAGTCGAAAACGAAAGAAGAATTGCAGAACAGGTCAATGACTTGTCTTCTCCACAGCCTTCGACCTCTTCCTTCTCTTCTTCAACTGCGGCTGTCTGAAGAAAGGACGCATTATTAATCCGCAAGTCGCGCCGGTGACGAGTCCGCCGATGTGCGCAGCATTGTCAATCCCTCCAACGAGCCCGGCAAGGAGGCTAATCGCAACATAGGGACCAAACATTGTCAGCATAAAGTTTCGGTCAAACACTCCGAACACTGATAGTATTAGTATTGTCCCAAACAATCCGAATATGGCTCCCGACGCCCCTACGCTCGCTATGTTCTCGTACCAGCAGATACTCGCTATACTTCCGGCGAGGCCTGACAAAACGTAAATAATCGAAAACCGTCTGGCTCCTATTAGTGGTTCAATGAATAGTGCGGCCAACACCAGTCCGTACATATTCATGAACAGATGCATCACGCCGCCATGCACAAACAGGTTTGTTGCCAGTCTCCACCATTCTCCGTTGAGAACCTCGGTCCTACGGTTGGCTCCCCAAGCCAGGAGTTCCAGTCCGTTCGGCGAAAGCAGATGAATCCCCGAAAATGCCATAGCCAGGAAAACGATCACATTGACATCCACTATCACAGAAGTCGCGAAGTGAGGGTACTTCGGGATCAGGAATCTGAACATCTCAACCACGTCGTCTGCCTTTGGTTTTCTTCCTGCGAGTTGCCGTGAAAGCTCGCGCTTGTCCACGCCGGGCCAAAGCAAGAAAAGAAGCAACACACTCATCCCAATGGCATATGAACCGGGTATCCAGAACGCCTTGCTGCCATTCCGGTCTTCAAAGCTTCCATGTCTCGGTTCAAAAATGGCCACACCCTCAGCATCTTCGAGACGCATTCTGACTGCCTGCAAATAGTTGTCCCGATCCCGGGTATTCGGAATACGTTCAAAATAACTGAGGTTGTGAAAATCAAAAGCGTTCATCTTTTTTAAACACTCCTCGAAGAATACCCGGTATTCCCTTTCCTTCACTTGCGGACTAAGTCTGTTGCTAATCTGTTTCTTGAATGAAACGCCATACCAAAATCTAAACTTGTCCCTTTCTGCTAAAAGCGAATCCTTTGCAATCGGACAGACGAAGTATACTTTAATATCAAGATGTTGATTGTACTTTCCGCTTGACCGGAAGTCTGCATGACTTGATCCAAACGATGGAAGGACATTAAAGTTACCAACCCGGTAATACCTTGCTATCTCCGTTTTGTCCAGATCAGAAATTTGTCCAACGTCCTGAATTTCTCCGGACGCGGTTGTCAGATACATCTGTGAGACCATCATCGGGGCAAGCATGGTGCCCCAGGACAAGAACTGAAAAAAGGACTGGCGATTCTCCTTATACTTCCGAAAATGAAGTATTCTGAATCGCGGCCTGAGCCAGATCGTAATCGGGATCCAGGGGAAAATTAACGGAATCCAGATCTCCCAGATGTCAAGTTTGAGTTCAAGTAATTCAAATTTGATCTCCGCGAGATATCTTATAAGAAGTAGCCCGGCAACGGTGCCAATTGTCACAATAATAAAAACAGGCAAAATATGCCTGACCTTGGTAACGTAGTCCTTCATTTTCGCACGCAACGGCTCTCAATTGTATCCTTAAAGTTCGGAAATTTTTGGATGAGCCCGTTGGCAAGTAAGAAAAACAGGAAAAATGAGCAGGCATGAGCCTAATCCACTATCAGCGGCATTCACCTCTCGGATCCTATTCAATCAATTCATCCCGCGTGACGTTCGTCTCAGAAGGTATTTTAACCGATCCCTCAAGCCCATTTTCTACCTTGGGTTTCACTCTCTTCCGAGGGGATTTCATTTTCGGGATCTTGATCTTATCGATTGGAATTCGCTCACATAGCACCTCCGTTAACGCGGCCAAGATATCCTCGTCCTCAAATTTTGTATCATACCTAGATCGCAGCTCCTTCTTGAGAAACGAAACTACCTGAGGCGAGAACAACATACCGGCAAGACCAACGGGTTCAAGAGCGGAGTACCTCGACCAAAGGTTATTGAGGCTGTTTTTCGTCAACGCATCCCGGTGGAAATAGGTCAGTTGCTCTGCAGCGTTTCGGACATCATAGTCCTCCGACTGGAAATCTATCTCGAAAACGAGGCGTTCACTGATCGGTTTTTCGAACAGGATCTTGTAAAACTGAAACTGCCTCCCATTGGTGAGAACAGCCCAGTCGATTCCTTCATTCGCACCGTAGTTCACCGCCTGTCGCAGATGTTTGTCAGAAAGATCGATGGAATACGCTTTCACCTCCACAAGAAAGTGTCTTTTGCCCCCGGTTTGCACGATGTAGTCAGCATATGTTCCCTTGATCATGAATTCCGTCTTAATTTCCTCAAGTTCCTGATATCCCAGGATTGAGGTTAGAAATGTGTTAATCATGATCCGGGTTCCCGATTCATCGAGATTTGACAGATCCTTTGTAAGGTAACGCTTCCTGTAGTCTTTCAGACCAAGAAGCATTTTTTCAGATTTAGCAGATGAAATCATAGCGCGCTTATTTGGTAGTTAAAATCAACGGCGGCGAATATGCACGTAACCGACTGTTATTCCTGATGCGCTTATCTGCAGAAGTCAGTAACGTGTTTCCGGGAATCAGTCCTAATCTAGAGAAAATGGTTTTAACAAGCAATAACGATTCTCATGGTTGATTCTATTGAAGAAGATAACCGGCAACCAAAAAGCAAAAATTCAAAGCCTCGGTTGATCCCCATCATTGCTTGCCCGGATATCAGGATCATGCACCACTTCAAAATTCACCGAATTGGCGATAAAACACATTTCGGAAGCTTTCGCGTGAAGCGTTTGTGCCGGGCCAACCATCTCCGGACTTGTGACCGTCACCTGCGGTTGCAACGTGACTTTGGTGAACTGACCGCCACCGTCTTCTCTCAGGAGCATTTCGCCGGACGCATTGTCACGGTAGCTTACGATAACGACTCCCGCCTGCGCGCATAAGTGCAGATACCAAAGCATGTGGCACGACGACAATGCGGCAACAAGTAGTTCCTCGGGATTGTACCGCGTTCTGTCGCCACGAAAAGCCGGGTCCGAAGAGCCGGGTATATCCGGCTTTAAGGGCACCGTTATCTTATAGCTGCGATCATAGGAGGTATAATTAACCGTTCCCTCGCCGCGGTTCCCGGTCCATTCGAGACCGGTCTGATATATATGTGCTTTCATCTTTATTTCCTTTTACCACCATTCTTCCATCCACTTTTCGACTACCTTCCGGCCCTGATTATAATCGTCCACGACGACGATCAACTGGTTTGCGTGATTACTATACTGGACGAGAATATTCACGCCAGCATCCGCGAGCCGGCTGCAGAATTCGCCGAGCTGACCAGGCACATCCTGTCGCAATTTCAATATGAGCACATCATTGATGCGTATCACGGCGATACCCGCGTCCAGAAGTACCTTCCTGCCCTTTTCCGCGTCAGCCACCAGAAAGTGTGCGATTGATCTGTCGCCATTGGCAAATACGCCGCCACCCTCAAGGCTTATGCCGTTTTCGCCAAGCGTCTTTCCCATAAGGGCAAGTGTCCCCGGTTTGTTGGCGAGTTCAATTTCAAGATCCTTCATATGTCGGTTGATTGTTTAATAACCGTTGTGACAAAATTATGTAATGGCTAGTTTTACATTTCATTTAAGAATGAAGTATGGATGTTCGTGATGAGTTTGTGCGTGTAGCGGGCCTGATAAGCGAACCGGTACGTGCCAGCATGTTGTGGAGCCTCCTGGACGGCAAAGCGTATACCGCCACGGAGCTCGCGATTGCGGCAGATGTTTCGCTTACTTCTGCGAGTAATCACCTTTCGCGGATGCTTGAAGGCGGACTTCTCAAAGTCGAAAGTCAGGGACGTCACCGGTACTACCGCTTCGCATCGGACGAAGTCGCGCACGTTGTTGAAAGCATGGCCAGTCTGGTCAATGCATCTTCAAAGGCAAGCACCGACACCACCAATTCCAGAAGTGAAATACAATTTTGCCGTAGCTGTTATGATCACCTCGCGGGATATGTTGGCGTGCAAATCACAGGAGCCATGATCTCAAAGGGATTGTTGAAAGATCAGGGAAACAGGTTCGACGTTACCAGAAAGGGGTGGTTGTGGGCCGCACAAATGGGCATTGATCAGGATGAGCTGCTCACTGTCAGGCGCCCGGTCACGCGCAAGTGTCTCGACTGGAGTGAACGAAAACATCACGTAGCCGGATCGTTAGGCGCCCGGCTAATGACCAGGATGCTGGAGAACGGCTGGCTGCGCCGCGTAAAACTATCCCGGGCGATTGTCGTCACCTCAAAGGGCGAACTGGGGCTCAACGAAACATTCGGATTGCGTTTGAGGTAACCGTACCGTGACTACTCAGTTTTCAATGCGGTTGCCGGATTTGCCATCGCTGCACGAATTGATAAAAAGCTGATGCTCGCAAAGGCGACAATAAAAACAGCCACGCCGGCGATCACGAACCGCAGCGGATTGATCGCCGCCTGAAGAATGAAGTTTTGTTCCCATTTTCCAATCAGGTACCAGGTTAACGGTGTGGCTATGACGAGTGAGATGGCAATGATCCACATGAACTCGCGCGTGATCAGAAATATTACGCTCGGAACCGATGCGCCAAGCACCTTGCGGATACCGATCTCCCGCGTTCTGCGCTCAACAACAAAAGACGTTAGTCCAAGCAGGCCAAGGCAACCAACAAAGATGGCGAGCCCGGTAAAAACACCGGCAACCTTACCGAGCCGTTGATCAGCCCTGTACTGGCGATCGAATTCCAGGTCGAGAAACTGATAATCAAAAGGCAAGTAGGGAATAAGCTCCTTCCACTTACGCTCTACCTGCGCCACCGTCTGAGGAATATCTTTCCCTTCAATACGGATTGACATGCGCCCTACGTATTTTGTCAGCGCGACCATCAGCGGTTCAACCTTCATGTGCAGTGACCGATAGTTGAAGTCCTTCATCACCCCAATGATCTTGCCATGGTATCTGCCCCGAACCTGCTTTCCGATGGCTTCCTCCGGCGTCCAGCCAAAATCCCGAACCGCAGTTTCGTTTATGAGATAGGCGGTCGTGTCATCGGCTCTCACATCGCGGCGAAAATCGCGACCTGCAATCAGAGCGATCTTGTACGTCGACAGGAAATCGTGATCGACGAAATTGAAATTGATATTCGTGGGCGACATTTTGCCGTCCGACATCTCAATTTCCGTATAAAGGTTCGTTGTGCTTTGTCCGGGCACGGTGGATGATCCGGTTACATTGGTCACACCGGGCACACGTTTCAATTCATTCTTGACAGCATCCAGGTAGTTGACGATTGCCGTGTCGCCATTCGTCGGTACGATCAGAATGCCATCCCTGCTGAACCCAAGGTCCTGGTTCCGGACGACATCGAGCTGATCATGCACCAGCATCGTACCGGCAACCAGTGTGATAGAGATTACAAACTGAATTCCGACAAGGATCCTCCTCATACTATGATGTCCGAACATTCCCTTGACAGCGGGG
>CBKWFZ010000203.1:0-6581 GCA_966673785.1 uncultured bacterium | reverse complement strand
CATGGATTATTCACTCTTCGACGCAATCCGCGCAGGGTTCACCAAGGTGGTCTTCATCGTTCGCGAAGAGATTCGGGATATCGTCAAGGAAAAATTTCAGCCAAAGCTGGAAGGTAAGGTTGAAGTTGAGTATGTAGTTCAGTCACTGGACAAGATCGTACCTCAGGAATTTCAACGCCCGGACCGGACAAAACCATGGGGAACGATGCATGCAGTTCTTTGTGCGAAAGACGTTTTGAATGAACCATTTGCAGCGATTAACGCCGACGACTTCTACGGAAAGGCCGCGTTTCAGTCTGTCGCCGATTTTTTCCGTAAGGATGAATCCGAAGCTCATGCAATGGTCGGTTTCACGCTTAAAAATGTGCTCTCCGACCACGGAAGCGTTTCCCGTGGCGTCGGCGAAGTACAGGAAGGTGGTTATTTGAAATCGGTGGTTGAGCGAACTACCATCGTACAGGAAGGTGGGGAGATCATCGCGAAGGAGAAGGACGGAGATCTCATCCTTGATCCTAATGCGCCCACATCGATGAATTTCTGGGGACTTCGGCCGGCTATGTTTCCAATGGCTGAAAAGATGTTCATCGATTTTCTCAAAGACAATCATGAGAACCTGAAATCAGAATTTTACATTCCGCTGTTTGTAAACCGTATGATTCAGGAAGAAAAGGGTCGCGTAAAAGTACTCGGCGGGGGTGATATCTGGTTCGGCGTTACCTATAAGGAAGACAAGGATGAGGTAAGCCGTCGCATCCGGGAACTGATTGACAAAGGTGAATACCCTGCGCGATTGTGGTAACAGCATGCGTTCCGTTTCGTCGTCCGGTGTTTTTTCAAAAAGGAAAAGTGTACCTTCAGACACACTAAAATCAGCTTATGAGAACGATCATTTTGAATATTGTCGCTATGCTTCTTTCAACTGCCGTTTTAGCACAAGGCCAGAATAAAATTCCGGGCGCGTGGGAAATCAAACAGGGTGATGAGATCCAGAGCCTGATCATGACAGATCAGTTTTACGCGTTAACGCGTTATGATCTCGCCGGAAAAAAATTCATCTCTACGCGGGGCGGATCATGGAAGCTGAATGGTGATAAAATAGCACTGCTCGAGGAATTCAATACCGAAAGCAAGGACGGTATAGGTACCCAAAAATCGGCCGGGATAAAAGTATCGGGAAAGACGATGTCCGCTGATATCAGCGGAAAAGGCCAGGAGTGGACGCGTGTGGATGCCGGCGAACCCGGAAAGTTAGCGGGCGCGTGGCTGATAACGGGAAGAATGGTCGACGGTGACATGCAGAAAATGACCCCCGGCGTAAGAAGAACAATGAAAATACTTTCGGGGACGAGGTTTCAATGGATCGCCTACAATACCGAAACAAAAGAGTTCTTTGGAACCGGCGGGGGAACCTACACGACAAAAGATGGCAAGTACACCGAGAATATTGAGTTCTTCTCGCGCGACAATACTCGCGTAGGGCAATCGTTGCAATTTGATTTTTCACTCGAGGACGGCAAATGGCGCCACAAGGGATTAAGCAGTAAGGGCGATCCGATTGACGAAGTATGGACCCGGCGGGAGCAGCTCGGCATTTAGCGGACATTATCTAATTCACGCCGCTCTAATCACGTGTTGGAATGAATCGCAGTGCACAGTCGCATGTCATAAAATCAATAGCCACGCAGTTAGGATTCACGTTTTGCGGAATTGCGAAGGCGGAATTTCTGGAGGACGAAGCACCGCGCCTGACCGAGTGGTTGAAACGCGGATACGCCGGCAAGATGTCATACCTGGAAAATCATTTCGATAAAAGACTTGATCCTACTTTACTTGTCCCGGGAGCGCGGTCCGTAATTACGCTTGTGTATAACTACTTTCCCTCAAAGGAGATCGATTCCCAGGATGTCCGGATTTCGAAATACGCCTACGGTGACGACTACCACGATGTGATCCGCGCAAAACTTCGGGATTTCATGGCCCTCATTCACGAACGCATCGGTAAGGTCGAAGGTCGCGTCTTCGTCGACTCCGCACCTGTAATGGAGCGCGCGTGGGCCAAACGTGCAGGGTTAGGCTGGATTGGAAAGAACAGCCTCCTCATCAATAAGAAATATGGGTCATTCTTTTTCCTCGCGGAGCTGATCGTTGATCTTGAACTCGAGTATGATGGGCCGGTAAAAGATTATTGCGGCACGTGTACAGCATGCATGGATGCTTGTCCGACAGATGCAATTCCCGAACCCTATGTCGTTGACGGGAGCCGGTGTATTTCGTATTTCACGATCGAACTGAAGGAGGAAATTCCCGCCGACATGAAAGGCAAATTCGGCAACTGGGTTTTTGGTTGCGATATTTGTCAGGACGTCTGCCCCTGGAACCGTTTTGCAACACCCCATGACGAGCCCGCATTTGCGCCAAACCCGGTTCTTGGACGTGCGTCATCGGAATGGCAGGAATTGACCGAAGAAGTTTTCAGGACCGCATTCAGAAAATCGCCTTTGAAACGTACCGGCTTCAATGGGTTAATGAGAAATCTGAAGTTTGTCCGTGCCGACTGACTATACCAGCAGCGCAACTTCCCGCGCGACCTTCGAGTTGTATTCAAACGCCAGCCGCTGGTAATTGACCAGATCCACGATTGTTCCGATGAAACATAGTCCGACGGTGAAAAAATACAGGATACCCATTCCGATCTGGTCGGTCAGCATACGGTGGATTCCAGCGAAGCCGACAAATCCGAGTAACGTAAGAACGAGTAAAAGCATCGGGTCGCGTCGGCGGTTCCGGTAAACGGTGGCGAAAGTGCGCGCGCGATCGTCATCGAGATCTTTTACGATTTGTTGAACGAATAACATTTCTTCGCCGGTGAGTTCCGGAAGTACGTCAATGATTCTTGCCATAAGCGTAATATGAGGTTTTAACTAAGGTGAGTATTCTTGCGGAAAGAATGACCAGGGCGAAAACTCCAAGCGGGTGTGTCTCCAGCGAAAGCCGCAGCTCGCCCCTGAACAGCCATTGTATCGATTTTCCAAGCCCACATCCCGGACAAATGTCCCAGCCAAGCTGATGGATCGGACAAATCGACCAGGTTCCATGCGGACTCATGAAAGCAAGCAGTATCAAGCCTGTCAGCCAGAAGATCGCTTCGAATGGAAATGCCCGCAGTCTTTGATTCATCTTCAAATGTTTACGTGAATAAAGGAAAGGAGTTCTAAAAAATAAAGCCCCCGCCTGGGTCTTGGCGAGGGCTTTACCGGGTCATTCACGACCGCGAATCAAGAAACCACGAAGCAACGATTCAAAATAGCTTCATGGACATTTCCGAACCTGTTGTAACACCAGTTCCGGAGATCATGCACTTCTTCGGCTATCAGCAAGCGGATAGCCTTTCTCAGCTCTTTTTCGAAAAGAAGAGCGTCAAAACTCACTTTAGTGAGTACAGTTTTGACATAATTCAACATGGTAAGCAAGGGTAAAAAAATAGGGTTTATTGCCTAACGGGTGTTAAGTTAAAAAAATGTCTGCGAATGAAAAAAAATTTATGGCAAGTTTCATTTTTTCCGGTGGTTTTTGCGCCAACCGGGTAAAGACCGACCACTAACCGGCAAAAATTGCCGGCGAATGCATTCTTTTGCTTTCGCCTGCGTTGCATGTATAAATTGTAACTTTAAACCGGAATGAATCGAAGAAGCGGTATGGAAAAATTCAGCGGATGGGTGGCTCTCCTCACGATCCTGCTCTGTCCGCTCACTGCCGTGATGGCGCAAAAGACGGAGATCAATCTTGGACCGGACGAGATTGCGCAAAATGAAACATGGACAATTGCAATCACCGTCTACAATGAACCGCTCAGGAGCTATGATCCCTTTCCGGAGATCAAGGGATTCCGGAAAGGTACCGAGGCCAGGCGCTCCTTTACATCATCGGTCAACGGCAAAGTAACGTCGGTTCAAAGTATTATCATGAACTACTACCCCCTCAAAACGGGGGTGATAGTCGTGCCGTCGGTATCCATGAAGATCAACGAAAAACTAGTGCGCGTGCAGGGAAAAAACGTCACGGTCAAGAAGGCAGCGCAGTATGATCAACAGCCAAATGCCTACAACCGCAAACCTGACGACTTCTTCGGAGCTGACGATCCGCAGTTTGTCGAACTCCGTGATGACGCGTTCCTTGCGGTGACTACCGATAAAAAAGAGGTCTACCTGGGAGAAGGCGTCAACGCCGTTCTCGCTTTTTATATGCCCGAAGACAATCTGGCGACTCTGCGATGGTACGATCTCAGCAAACAGCTGACGGACATTCTGAAAAAACTGAAGCCCAACAGTTGCTGGGAAGAAAACTTCGAGATCGAAAATGTCGAAGGTGATCTGGTGACGATCAATGGCAGGCAGTACCTCCGGTACAAGATCTACCAGGCGATGTTCTATCCTTTCAACACCGAGCCGATAAACTTCCCGGCAGTAAAACTCGATATGCTGAAGTATAATGTTGCGCGAAATCCATCGTACTTCCGCTCCAATTCTCAGGAGACGATCAAGTCATATACGTCCAAGCCTGTAACGGTACGCGTGAAGGAACTGCCGCCCCATCCGTTGCGTAATTCTGTCGCAGTTGGTGAATTTCGTCTCGATGACAGGATAATTGATACGAATCTCAAGACCGGCCAGAGCGCAGCTTACGAGTTCAATATTGTGGGCGAAGGAAACATTGCTTCATTGCCGGAACCGACGGTCAGGAAAGGCGGTGCGATGGAGATCTATGATCCGAGTACCCGCCAGGAACTCAGTAAATCCCGAAACCGGATCACCGGAACAAAATCCTTCCGGTATTTTATGATTCCCAAAGAACCCGGACAATATAAACTCGGCGAATACTTCCATTGGGTGTTCTTCAGTCCGCAACGCGAACGGTATGACACACTCCGTTCAAATGTGACGGTGTACATTACCGGGGAGAGCAAGAAAAATGAGACAATCGATGCGCAGGATCCGGGAAGCTTTTATGAACAGATCCAGGTCGCCGATAACGAGCTCAAGACGACTTCCGGCGGGAACCGTGGCGGGTGGTGGTTTCATGGATTCCTGCTCGTGATGGTGGGAGCATCGTTGTTCCTCCTGCTGAAGAAGTAAGTATTATTTTATTGCCGGATTCCAGTTTCTGCTGCGTATTTTGCGGCCCGTAAATTCCTGTGCTGACATGAGTAATTCCTTTGGCAAGCTGTTCCGGTTAACCACTTTCGGCGAGTCGCACGGCCCCGCGATCGGTTGTATCGTCGACGGTTGTCCCGCCGGCGTCGACATCGATGAGGCGTTCATTCAAACGGAGCTGGCGAGAAGAAAACCGGGTCAGTCAAAAATCACAACACAACGTCAGGAGGAAGACCGGTGCAGAATACTCAGTGGCGTTTTCGAAGGGAAATCTACGGGCACACCTATCGCGATCGTGATCGAAAATCAGGATCAGCGCAGCAAGGACTACAGTCACATCGCATCGACATTCCGACCATCACACGCGGACTACACATACGAATCAAAGTATGGTATCCGCGATTATCGCGGCGGGGGACGCAGCTCCGCGCGGGAGACCGCAGCGCGTGTTGCCGCCGGCGCGATTGCAAAGCTTTTTCTCAGGCAATACGGGTTGAATGTTCAGGCGTATGTATCGCAGGTTGGCGAGATCAAAGCACCTGCATACGATACACTCGACCTTTCTCAAACTGAATCGAATATCGTCCGTTGTCCTCATCAGGAAACGGCGGAGAAGATGATTCGTCTCATCGATGAAGTCAGACTTGAACGGGATACGATTGGAGGTATCGTCACATGTGTCGTGAGAAACGTCCCGGTAGGTCTTGGAGAACCGGTATTCGATAAGTTGCATGCCGCTCTGGGCAACGCCATGCTCGGAATCAATGCTGTGAAGGGATTTGAATACGGAAGCGGATTTGCAGGAACTGCATTGCGCGGGTCAAGCCATAATGACGAATTTTACAAGGACGGAGAAAGGATAAGGACGCGTACGAATCACTCCGGTGGTATCCAGGGCGGCATCTCGAATGGTGAGGATATTTACTTTAACGTAGCATTTAAACCGGTTGCCACGATCATGCAGGATCAGCAGACGGTTGACAAAGAAGGGAATGAAACCGTGGTATCGGGAAAGGGAAGACATGATCCTTGTGTGCTACCGCGCGCCGTTCCCATCGTCGAGGCGATGGCTGCTCTTGTCTTCGCCGACCACTTGCTTCGGAACCGATCCTCAAAGGTCTGAACCCGAAGGATTCGCGGGTACGGGATGAAGCTCGCCTTCGCCGCTGGCCACAACGACCGAAACGGTTGCGTCGCCGGTAATGTTCACAACGGTGCGCAGCATATCCAACGGCCGGTCTATTGCAAGAATAAGTGCCAGTCCGGTCGGATCAAGCCCGACAGCTTCAAGTACAATGATAAGCATGATTATTCCGGCTCCCGGGACAGCAGCCGCGCCAATCGATGAGAGCACTGCCGTCATCAGAATAACAAGCCGTTGTGTGAAATCGAGCGATATTCCAAAGGCCTGCGCAATAAAAACCGCTGAAA
>CBKWFZ010000202.1:0-6609 GCA_966673785.1 uncultured bacterium | reverse complement strand
GTGGAATGCAGCGGACTTGGGCCACCACCCATTCGTCGTATTGATCAGCGTTCCGAAATTATACACCCATCCCGGATCGCCCGACTCCGGTGGTGTGTGCGGAAAGGTATGGTAGACGAACCGGTTCAATCCTTCGCACATGACGCGGTCTGCAAGCGGTTTCAACTCATCAGGGCCTTCCTGCCAAAGCCAGACGCTGGTGAACGACTCGGCTTCGACGAATTTTTTGTTGTAGATATGCGCCGCGCTCGCGACTCCCTTTACCACCTGCAGCAAGTCGAGTTGCGGATGCTTGTTCCAGAACTCCCCCCGCGGAATGGTCACCGATCCAAGCGCTTTGAGGTCTTCGAATGGAACGTTATGTATAGGCTGTCCCGGACCGCCTGCTTCGGCAGCGAATCCGATCCCGAAGTCGTTGCATATCTTCGTGCCGAGCCGATAGTGATTTTCGATGATGAGATCCGACAATGTCTTCCGGAAGTCGAAAAGAAAGCGTTCACTCGTCGTGCTGTCGGAAACATGGAATCCATCGAGCACCGGTAAAAATGATTCGAGAGAATACCCCTTGCGTTTACGGAACTCTTCGGGAAGCAACGGTGTCCATACTGCGGAATTGACTTCGTAACTGTCGGCGTAAAGATACTTTAATGATCGGTTGCGCAGGTCACCTGTAACGGGAATGAGTTTGTCGAAGATATAGTTGAGATTGTACCGCTGGGCGGCCGCGCTGAAATGGTCCAGCATCAGACCGCGCGAATTCGGGCTCGGGATCGCAAGCGGCTGTCCTGTCGGCGCGCATACGTAACGAACGATGCGCCACTTTCCCGCCGGTACCTTCCACTTCAATCGTCCGTCTGCATGCTTCAACTCCAGAACCCTGATGTCGTTCACGCTAACCAGTGAATCCGCCGTCAACGGATGCGCTAGCAACGCCACCTCACGGAAGAAAACCGGAAGCCCGGTCTTCGGATCGCGCTGTTGAATCAAAGCGTGTCTTCCATATTTCTCCGGAAGGGATGGAAAGGGAATAGCGCCATTGTAAACTTGTGGTCCCGTGACGACGGTATCGCTCCTGAACAGCCCCATGGCCCCGTGTTCCGGCGTCACCCAACTGCCTCCTGCGTTCCAGCTGCTCGCGAATGTGAGTCCTATTTCAAGACCGAGCCGGTCTCCCTCACGGATAGCGTGAGCGATGGCGTGAAGGGATTTGTCGCTGAGAAAAGCAGGGCCGGGAGGAATCACGTTGTCCGGGTCAACGAGTACTCCGATATCCCAGATATCGAACCCGCCCATCCCTTTGCGTTTAGCCTCTTCCATTTCGAATGTGATCTGGCTGAGGCTCACATTTCCATTCAGCCACGGCCAGAGCGCTCTTGGCCGGGCATCGACAGGTGGATTCCGAAATCCATCCTCAAGCGGGGATGTAGTATCCGTTTGCCCTGATGCGACAGCATAAAGGAACAGTAAAAATAAAAGAGCGTAATATCGAATGTGGTTATTTCTCATTTCCCCAAAGTCTGGTGTTGTTTTGTCTCGCCCGGCGCCACGCATCACGCCAGCGGTGTATGTCGACGGGATTGATTTGTGGTAAGGGCGCACGTTGCGCCTTTGAAGGAATCGCCGGCACCGCGGTGGCGACTTGCTGATACCAATAGGCTACACTGCGCAGATCGAGAACCAGAACATTGTTGTGTCCGTGCTCGATGGTAAAACGAAGTGATTTGTCAAAATAAATTGGATCCGTGATATGAAACCGGTAAACATGTGTTCGCCCGATCCATCCGGTTTCCCATGCGCGGTCCGTCGTGTTCACGCGCGGATATCCGAAGTAAGGATGTTGGAAATTTTCCTTTGGCGACCACGATGTGTTGAAGTAGTCTTCGGTTCCGGTGCCGCTGAGGGTTGGCATGCTGCTCCCGTCGATGAAGATCATGTCGTCGCCTTCACCATACCAGATAGGAGAGGGACACTGGATGTAGTAGTTGACACCGACAAACTGCCCCTTTCCTTTGATATCGGCAAAAAGGTAATTGGATTCGCCCGATTTGTTTTCTCCCACGTCACCGAGGGTAGCCCATTCGTTCTCGCCTTCATCAGCCGTCGTCTCTGTCAGCTCCTGGTTGTACCAGGCATGAAACCGGCCCATGTCCGCAGGCAGTTTGTCCATTTCATAGTAGTCGACGTAGTAGTAGAACGCGTCGATGTTCCGGTCCGACTGGTTTTCGATTTCAATACGTGCGCCGCGTTCGAACGGCATTGCAAAATAGCTGACCAGCGCCTTTGCATCGCCCGGTGCGGCTATGAGCGGTTGTGATTTGAACGTGTACCATTCATTCCACCCTTGTCCGAAAAACGACCCCAAAGGGGCATGAACTGATGGCGCGCTGTTCCCGTCCCAGTACATTCGGATAACCAGGTCGTCCCGTTTCAATGTTCCCGGATCGGGAGCGATCGTGATCCAGATGTGGTTGATGACACCGGCACCTTTAACATCGAACAGCACGCGCTTTTCCCCGGGTCTGATACTTTCAAACCGGTCATTGTTGCCACCGGTGGTATCGTAGCTGCTGATCCGTTTCGACCGGATACCTTTTTTTATCGTCGCAAGAGAAAAAAGATCGTTCGCCGGAAGTTGCGCGATCGCTATGTTTGCGATGAACACAAAAGCCGCGAGTACATACGTCGTTCGGGGATTCATGGCTAAAGAAAGTTTAAGTTAAACTGAGACAATTGCGGGGCATGGGTATCCTGTACTTTCCCAATGCCCGTCCAACAAAAGTTAAATAATGTGTGCTCGGATCACAACAGCGTTCGCGGCCGGATCGCCGGATCGAATGATTTTTATCACATGTACTTTTTTGCAGTCCACTTAATTTTGATTTGACTTCGGTCGCTTTACCTTCGGAGCCATTTTATCCTAGTGAGAAAGCTGTTAAAACTTCAGGTTTGTCTCTTCGTCATTGCCGTGGCCTGTCAGCCTTCGGAAACAAGGCAATCGCAGTCCCTCGATAGCCTTTCCGTAGTAGAGCAAAACTACGATGTACTAAAAGTGCCAAGGTCTTTCGCCATTGGCAATGGATTGGAAGGTGGCACGATTGAACTCCTTGGCAGAAAGACCTTGTTCACTGATTTTCTGCCGTCCCTTTATGTGCCGGACACGATCGCGGACGAAAAGAGCGGTTCACCCGACTTCATTATCACCTCTGTACAGACCCTTCAGGATAACTTTTTCACGGAGTCCGGTAACTGCGAGCAGCGATCGCTGGTCATTTGCACGCGGGGTGATTTTGTTGAAGGCGAAGCGTACGACTTGTTCTTTATCGCACTGGGAAGAGACAATCGGATTGTCGTGGCTGGCAAACAAACATTTGAAGGCTCGCGGGGTCAGGCGTCTACAGAGTTGAAAGTGTCCCCGATCGACCTTCCGGTGAATGAAAAGTGCTCACTGTTACTGGTGTCGTCTCAGACGGAAAGCGGGCAGAACGATCTTTACCGTGAACGCTGGGCAGAGATATTCATAGCATCGGGAAAGGGGTTCCGGCCGTTATTCAAGCTTCAGCTGGAAGAAACGTTTATCCAGGACTATGAAGCAGCCCGCGATGGTGACGATCTGCAGGACACGAGCTCGAAAATCCAGGACCTTGAGGTTCTGCCTTCCTCAACGAACAACCTTCACGATATTCGCGTGTCGTATGAGCTGCGCGAGAACGGTGTAATAACCCGCGAAGGAAATGAAACTTACCGGTTCGACGGTCAGTACTACAGCCTTGCGGAATAAAAAAAAGCTACCCCGTTGGGATAGCTTTCAAAGACAATATTCAAACCAAACCTATCTGTTCTTTCGGGCGTACTGCTGTTGAGCCACTGCTTTGGAGATTGCAATTGAAGGTTTTCCATTGCGCTCAACCCGCTGCTGCCTGGGCATTTCTTTCCGGCTGGCTTCCCATCTGGCAATGCCTTTCGAAATTACGGGCGCCTGCGCGGTGGTGATCAATGCCGGTGTGTAAAGGACATTAGCGTGCTGAGTCTTAACGATCTCCTTGGAAAACGTCCATGTAGGTGTATTTCGCACTATTCGCTGAGCTTCCGCTACCGTCGAAACGGCTGCAATAAGTACGGCAAAAACGATTAGCTTTTTCATAAGTTATTGATTCTCTTGTTGATTCACTATACAAGTTTACGGCAGAATGGCGCAGACGTTATTAAGAGTCACTTATAAAGGGATTAGAATTTCATTAGAAAGTTAGAGCGGTATTAGATTCTGTTTTATATCATTGCTAAGGCAAACCCCACAGAGCCAAAGCGATGAAAATATTGGTTGTTGAAGATGAAGTAAAGGTGTCCGAAGTGCTCAAACGCGGCCTGCAGGAGGCCGGGTATGAAGTCGATACCGCTTTCGATGGAGAAATTGGATTACGGCTTGCCGGAAGCGGAAAATATGACCTGATCATTCTGGATATCAATCTCCCGCGTATTAATGGTCTTGAACTGTGCAAGCAGCTGCGGCAAAAGGATGAGGTAACACCTGTACTGATGCTGACCGCCCTTGGGATGAGCGACGACATTGTAACCGGACTCGAATCCGGGGCCGATGACTATATGTCGAAGCCCTTCCGGTTTAATGAATTCTATGCGCGTGTGAAGGCGCTTACGCGAAGAAAAAAAATTACAGCGGAAGTCCCCGAAAAAGGGCCCGACAAAAAGATCCGGCTGGACTTCTTCAAGCTTGCGGATCTTGTTATTGATTTTGAAGGCAAGGAGGTTAAACGCAACGGGCGGGCTGTGCAGCTTACCGCCCGGGAGTATGCACTGCTTGAATACCTTGCGCGAAATCAGGGCAAAGTGCGGTCCCGCGTCGATATCGCCGAAGCTGTCTGGGGCCTCGACTTTGAAACCGGAACCAACTTCATCGATGTGTACATCAACTATCTGCGAAACAAAATTGACCGGAACTTCGACCCGAAGCTCATTCACACGATCACTGGTTTTGGTTATGTGTTAAAACTCCCGAATGCGTGAAGATCGGACAGCGACTTGCGTTACGGTTCACGCTGGTTAGCGCGCTGCTGACAGGCGCAATCCTCCTTTTCATCTATACGCTCACCCGCGGGTTCGTTCATAGCGACTTTATCGAAAGGCTTACGCAGCAGGCAAGTCTCGAAGTACTGCATTTCGCAACACCCCATGTAAAAGATGTTATTCCACCCGGCTCGTTTTTGCTCGTCAATCCGCAAACATCGATCTTTTCAGAGCAGGGAACGTTGCTCCATCAGATTGGAAACTTTCCGGTTCCCGAAAACTGGGTCGCCTATTTGAGAGAGCAGGACTTCTTCAACGCGGAGCAGGGAGACTATACAACGGTTGGCAGAAAACATACGGTAGAAAACGTGGTATATCTTGTGTTTGTATCTGACAAGGATTTACCCGGACAGCATGAACTGGACATCCTTCAGAAAGCGATGGTTATCGGATGGGGTCTGAGTCTCCTGCTCTCATATATCGCGGGATTGTTCTTTGCAAGCAAAGCTTTGCAACCCGTAAAACGGGTGGTGCGTGAGGTGAACCAGATTACGAAAGACAATCTAGGCCATCGCCTGAGCGGTACTCGCAATAACAGCACTCCTGATGAGCTGGATGAACTTATACTGACCTTCAATGCGCTCCTCGACCGGATTGAAAGCGCATTTGTCGCTCAGAAGCGTTTTCTTCAGCACGCGTCACACGAACTGAAAACGCCATTGACCGCGATCATGGGCGAGGCTGAGCTTGCACTCGCCAAGGAGAGATCAGCTGACGAGTACACGCGAACACTCGGTGTCGTTGTCGCGGAGGCTGAGCGACTCATCAGCATTACGCAGGGATTGCTTACGCTTGCCAGGCTTGAAGAAGGCTATTTCCGTGAACACACCGAGGTCATTGATATCAATACGCTTTTCGACTCGGCGGTGCAGACGCTTCGCCTCGCATATCCCGACAGAGAAATAAGAATCAAGGGAGATGTAACTCCGCCATTCGTCACGGGCAACGCGCAGTTGCTGAATATTGTGTTCAGTAATGTTCTTGATAACGCGTTGAAGTACTCCAGCCGGGAAATTGTTGCTCAGCTGTCGCGTGACAACGGTGAGGCTGTGGTGCGGATCACTGATTTTGGTATCGGTATCCCCGAAGACGAAATCGAACGTGTTACGGCGGCAATGTTCCGCGCACGGAATGTAAGTCACGTCGCAGGCGCAGGGCTTGGGCTTTCGCTCGTCAAGCGGATCATGGACGCGCATGGAGGCTCGTTCACAATCGAGAGCACGCCGGATCGGGGTACTACGTGTACGCTCGTGTTTCCGGCCTGAGTCGGTATGTACCACATCTACGTCTGGTTCTTGGGAACGATAGCGTTGCACTTCCCGGCTTGTGGGCGCTTGAATGTCACAGCCCTCGTCCAGGCTTTTACTTTCCGGTATCTCCGCCATTAGATTCAGTCCGGTCGTCGCTTCATGATGATCAGGCAAAGCTGTCTCTTCAATCGCATTCCCGCCTTGCGTCGTGGCCTTCATCCTGCACATAAACGCTTGCACCGCCGCAGTGTATGCATTCGGAAGTTCAAGGGCTTCGGCA
>CBKWFZ010000201.1:0-6658 GCA_966673785.1 uncultured bacterium | reverse complement strand
GTCAATTCTTGCGCTTGCGTTCACGATCATGATGGCCATTGTGTCCACGCTTGAAAAGTTCTGGTACTTCTTCGGGATGACGCTTCTGATCGTGTTGCTAATCAGCCTTCGTTTCGAAGTGCTTGGCATATTCGGCGTGTATGAACTCGCCGTACCCGCGACCATCATTCTACTTTATTCAGCGCCGTCACTCTACTTCAACAGTTTTCGCCCCGCTACTTCATTTGCAGTCCGGCTGATCACCTTTTTTGGCATCACGATCTTGATCGGTGCTGTTATCTGGTTTTTTTCGAGTGAAGCATTTCCCTTTTTTCACCTTTGCCTTACAAGCCTTCCGGCAAACCTGATCATTGCGCTCCTTTTTATCATTCTCATAGGCCATGACATCGTAGCCGGATTCGTGTACGCAGTTGGCCAGGGTTCTTCAAGAAGCCTTCAGCATCTTCTTCTGATTTCGGTCATCTATCTCATAAATATTTTCATTGCCGCATTGCATGAACTTAATGTGATCAAATGGGACTTCGTTTACGTCAACGCCTTCCTGTTACTGTCCGTATCCGCGGTGCTCGGA
The DNA here is from genome assembly GCA_966673785.1 of uncultured bacterium. GTDB lineage: Bacteria > Bacteroidota > Bacteroidia > Cytophagales > Cyclobacteriaceae > Ohtaekwangia. The sequence continues at coordinate 6,087 of CBKWFZ010000201.1, read as the reverse complement.
ATATGGGGATACCGGAGTCGTGAAGCCTTATACGGGAACATCATTCCATTCTATCCGTTCGCCGCCTTGTTGTTCCTTTCACTGGGAGCTGTGTGCTTCTCAGCTACAGCTCAGCTGCTGGCGAACCTAAACGATCCCGGGCTTAAGATCATTCGTGAACTTATTCTGTTCGTTCATGCCGGTTATGGCTTGATGTTTCTCCTGTACCTGATATCAAACTATGGCGATCTGCTGGCAAAAAACCGATCGCCGTACAAGGTGCTCTACGCTCCCCTGCGGATGCCTTACTTTTCTTACCGGCTCGCCGGCCTGATTGCGACGCTCGCGTTCGTCATCTATGGCAACATGCGCGATTATCTGTATCACGGTGTGGCCGCATTCTACAACATTGCCGGCGACCTTCACGGTATGATGGACAATCGCACGTACGCAGAATCGTTCTATCTGCTTTCATTTCGCCAGGGATATGAGAATTACAGGGCCGCTTATGTGCTTGGGAATATGAAAGCTTCACGATTGAACCTGAGGGACGCGCATTACTATTATGACCTCGCTGCGCAAAAAGGTGGCACTGAATACGCTCACGCCAATGCCGGAAACCTTTATCTATGGTCGAATAAATATGCCGAAGCAACTGAAAAATACAGACTTGGGCTGACGGTGCTTCCCGGATCGGCATTCCTCGCCAACAACGCGGGTATCGCATACGTTAAGAGACACATTTCCGATTCGGCTGCATACTATTTCAATCTGGCCCGCAACAATGACGCGACCCGGAATACCGCCGAAATGAATTTTTTCGGCCTCGCGGCAAGTGAAAAGATCCCGCTAAAAATGGACTCGCTCCTGAAAGCGTTTGAGACAACGTCACCAGGAACGATCTCGAACGCACTTGCGGCCGCCACGGTGCAGCAAATTCCGTTCGCGTTCAAAACGGATCCCCTCGCCCAGGGAAAACTCAATCTTGAAAAAGCAACCTTGCTTAACAACTACGTCTTGCATAATGCCAAGGTGGTAGACACGGTATTTCTTGAACGCGCCTTTGCCATTGCATCGGCGCCGGAAAATGCATCCTACAGTGAGGCGCTCAAGGCTGCACTCGCCTTTGGATATTATCATCAGGGGAATATCTCGCGGGCTATGGAGATTCTCGCGGAACAGGTCTTCCTGAGTCAAAGCTACCAGGGCAACTTCAATTACATCATGGGGCTTTGGGCACTTGAGCAGGATAACCCGGACAAAGCGTCGACCTTCTTTACGTATGCTGATACGCAGGACTTCAAGGAAGCACGATTCTACAACGCGATTGCGCTGACTGAGGCGGGACGACGCCAAGCCGCCCTTGCCGCGTGGGATTCATTAAGCCGAACAGGCTCGGATGCGCAGCAGGTGATCGCTGCCAGCATTCGAAGAATTTTGACATTACCCGAATCGGGAACGATCGCCCTTGGCGATGCCGAAAAGTACCAGTTTTGTCGCTACAGACTCTCCTTTTCCGATTCAGCGCTCTTCAGAAAATTGAGCAACTCGTTCGAAGACCCGAACTATAAAGCACTGGCTTTGCTTGACATGAGCCGGAAGCTTTTTGAAGCTGGCTATACCGTCCCGGCTATCCGTCAGTATCAGCGTATTGCCGGACTTCGGCTCACGGATAAAGCACTTTACGATAATGTGAGGCATTTCGAACTGCGGATGCTTGCCTCTCGCGGCGAGATACGTGAACTGGCCAAACAAATCAACGATGGCATTTCGTTCGGTCCGGATCGCAACCTTGAAAAAATGTGGTACACGGCCCTCATTGCCGAAGCAAATGGCGACAGCCTTACTGCGGAGAAAAACTATTCAGTCCTCGCCCGGTATAATCCCTACTTCGAGGAGGGCATCCTTGCGGCGTATCGGTATTACCGCAGCAAGAGCGAAGGCGGCTTGTATCCGTATACCATACTTGCGGAAGCAATTCAGACAAATGATAATTCGCTAAAGCTGCTAAGAGCCTATCGGGAGGAGGCATTGCGCACTGGATTAACAGACTACGCGGAAAGTGTGGCGGAACGTATCCGGACGCTTGAAGAGAGGGCGACGACCGGGAGTCGCTAGTGCGGCTGATGCGTGTCCATCCGCTTTGCCGTCTTGCGACGACTCTTCACCTTTTGAGCGGATTTCACGTGTTTGCCGTTGCGCGCAGTGCCGTTCTTTTGCTTTGCAGCCTCACGAGCTTCTGCCTTCCAAAGCTTTACATTCTCACGAATTACTTTCCAATAATCCTTGCCGTAGTCAACAAAAATCTCCGATCCTGCGGGAATATCTTTCTTTGATTCGATATAAGCCCGTGTGCCGTCTACGATATAATCCGAGTTGTTGGTCAGTCCCTTCACGCGCACAAGCCCTCTCGCGTCATTGGCATATCGGGCCAGGGCCGACTTCCAGGGCTTTCCGTCGATCACATGGTTCCGGTTGATGTAGAATATATAACCATTCTTGCCATCTTCATCCTTTACATCCTTCCAGGAAGAACGTCTTCCTTTGTACTCCACGATACGGGTACCCTTTGGGATAAACTTTCGCGTGAATAGTCCCATTCCCGAGTTCGGAATGGTAGACTTTTTTACGTACAACTGCTTCTCCAATAGTGCCATTAAAAAGTAAATCGATTTTTAAGCGCGTGAAGATAGAACATTTAAGGGCTGTAGAAAAATCTTTGTGCCACAGAATTACATAGGCGGGCGCATCATCAAACCGAGTTTGCTGCCGGCTTCAAAGTGGCAGCTAATGTGAAGATAAGATCACACGATGCGATCTGTTTTAATGAGTATCCCAACAACACTTCGATGAACAAATCAAATTCAGCGACGATAGAAGGCCAGTCGACGGACAAGCGACTTCTGCCCCCGCCTTGTTGCGCAGCTGCGGGTAGGTGGTCGAAATCCATGAAATTATCTGACGGTTTAAAGGGCGTCAACGCATAAAGTTAGTTTACGACTGGTCGGAAAGTCGTGGAATGATTACGTTTGTCAGAAGCTGGTCCATGAAGGTAATGACCTTGTTCTCCAAAGCCGGTCTGAACGGCTTTTTCTTCGCTATGATTGCGGTCGTAGTACTGGCGTGGCTTTTCCCCGAAGGCGGCGCGCCGGACAGCCCGCTTCCCCTTAAGACGATATCGGATCTTGGCGTCGCGGTTATCTTTTTCTTCTATGGACTCAGACTAAGTCCGGAACGTTTGAGAGCCGGCGTGTCACAGTTGTACCTTCACGGTGTTGTCCAGGCGTCAACGTTCCTGTTTTTCCCTGTCCTTGTACTTCTGGCTTACGCATTCTTCTACGAAGCTGATTCGCGGATGATCTGGATCGGAACGTTCTACCTCGCGGCTTTGCCTTCAACTGTCTCATCGTCCGTCGTCCTCGTATCCATCGCGGGAGGGAACGTGGCGGCCGCGATATTTAACGCAAGCATCTCCAGTCTCATCGGCATCTTCCTAACTCCTGTGTGGATGAGCCTCTTCATAGATAGCGGAACATTACCAGCGGGTGATCTTGGACGCATCATCCTGGATCTTTGTCTGCAGATATTGCTGCCGGTAATAGCCGGACTTCTGCTCCATCATAAGCTCGGCTCTCTTACGGATCGTTATCGGAGTCAACTGCGCATATTCGACCAGTTGGTGATCCTGCTCATCGTTTACCGGGCCTTCAGCGAATCATTTGCCGGAAACGCGTTTGCCCCATACAGTGCAGGCGAAATTCTCTGGCTTTCCTTACTCATGCTTGGACTCTTCTTTCTGATGCTTGGCATAATGTCCGCCATTTCCTCGCTGCTGAAATTCTCACGTGAGGATCGCATAACGGTCATCTTTTGTGGATCAAAAAAGTCACTCGTTCAGGGCGCGGTGATGGGACAGGTGCTTTTTCCGCAGACCCTGTCCCTCGGGATTATCCTTCTTCCGTTAATGCTCTACCACGCACTGCAATTGCTTGCGGGAAGTATACTCGCACAACGCATGGCCCGGACAACGGGTAATGATCAGGGCTTACGCAGATAAACCTTACCGTAATGAGACTCCAGCACGTAAGCCGGACCGTTTCCAAACGCCGTCCTGATTTCAGTCCAGTGGTTGCTCTTGTTATCATTCAGCGGGGTGAACGTTGCGTCCAGATTGGTCAGGATTTCACCGTACCGCGTGCGTGCGATCAGGTCGCCGGTCTTTGAAGCGGTAACCGTAACATCTACACCGCCGTATTTCGCGTCAACTTCCAGCGGTGCGTTGAAGTCTGTGATTTCTACCAACCCATACTTTGCTTCGACGTAGGTCGCCATACCTTGAGGCACCCAGATCTCCAGACTGATGTCGCGGATGATTCCGTTGGACATATAGGTATAGGCGCCTCCGTTTTCCTCGAGAAATTTTTGAATGGCGGGATCGTGCGGGTCCCTGGTTGGGAAATAAAACTCCTGATCGCCTTTCCGGATGAGCGTTCTGCCGGGAATATTATCGCGGTCACGGAGCCGGGAACTGACTTTCAATGTCCCTGAAGCGTTGTCAACCACAAGCTCGAAAGCGTCGTCGTTCTCCCCGCGGTTGATACTCACCTCTCCGCGAATGAGCACCTCGTTCTTGTTCCACGTGTGAACTTTGATGAGTTCCGGATCATCGAAGCACATCTCAATCTTCTGGCCGGCACTGACCGGTATTGTTTGTTCGATTTTTCGCTGGGCAAAAGCAAGCCCTGTGCAGGCCAGCAGGCCCGCGATCAACAGCGATTTCATAGTGTGAGATTTAGTATTGAAGAAAGCGCCACCTTTCGGTGGCGCACCAATCTATTTTTTGCGAATGTATATGTTCCCGTGCGCCGACGACAAAGACAGATCGAGACCCCCGCCGTTTATTTTGCCGTTGACTTTATTGGATCCATACTTAACCCAGTCAGTCTTTTGATCCAGCTCAATCTTTATATTGGGATCGACAAATATTTCCCCATATGAAGTTGACAGGTTCACGTCTGCCTTTATCGCCGCAGGAATCGTGATGTCGACGAGGCCGTGAGCAGACACAAGCGAGATCGGACTTTTCAGATTCGCGCTGAAAACAGCCTCTATGGCACCGTGGACTGTCTTCACGGTCATCGGACCGGTTACATTGTCGAGATTGACGCTGTTATGGATCGTAGACACTTCAATTTCACTTTCAACATTCCTGAGTTTAAGGCCGCCGCCATACGGTGAGGAATGCATCACCGATATTGTCACGCCTTTCGGTACCATGATCTTTACACGTGTGCCGTCCATCTTTTTCATTTGATAAACTTCCACGACGTCTCCTTTTTCCTGGACAGCAATTCCGAATCCGGTATTGTCTTCGAGTCCCATGCTGCTTATGGAGCGTAATCCTTCCGCGCGCTCATCCTTCTTGCGCGGGCCGTCGAGGGAGGAAAAGACGATCTCGTTCCCGCCGTAACCGTCAATGGTAACGTGATTAACTTCTTTGATGAGAAGCTTCCCTGAACTGCGGGCAACTTTGTATTCCTGTGCGAATGCCCCGGTGATTGCCGTGCAAAGCATGACCATTATAACCAAACTACGTGTCTTCATTTTTGTTTACTTTTAAAATGTGATTTTTTCTTATATCAAATTCATCGCGATAATTTCTTCTAGGACAGAACCAGGATCCCGCGCTGAGCCTCGTCCTTTACCGATTCAAGCAGTGTCTCATCGTCGGCAATTTGCCGGAGCGTTTTGATCGCCTCCTGTTCTTTCAGGTCAACCATGAGTTGGATAAGTGCGATCTGAACGACCGGGTCTGTTTGTTTTCGCAGGGACGCGAGGAGTGCTTTACGAACCATGGGCTCGTGGCTGAATCGCGCAAGTGCCTCAATTGCGGCAAGACGCACGTTTGCATTCGGATCTTGGTCCATAGTCCTGATAAGTGCTTCGAAGATTTCGTCGCCGGCATCCGTTTCTCCGGCAGCTTCACGGAGCCCGAGTATTCTTCTACCCGCGGATCCGGAATCCGAGATCATCGATACAAGCTCGTTTGTGTGTTCCTGTCTGCGTTGTGCTTCGGCGAGTCGTTCCTGCTGCTGGTTGCGCTGGCTC
>CBKWFZ010000200.1:0-6659 GCA_966673785.1 uncultured bacterium | reverse complement strand
TGAATAAATTTGTACCGGAAGGACGAACCGATCAGGAACAGGAGGTCTTCGAATGGACGCGTAAGCTCGCCAACTTCAGAAAGCAATCCAGTGCGATAAAGAGTGGCCAGTATACGCACTACGTACCAGAGAACGGCGTGTACGTCTATTTCCGGCATGATGATAACCAGACCGTAATGTGTATCATGAATGGCAACGACAAAGCCGAAACGATTACCACAGCACGTTTTGCGGAACTCCTGAAGGGTTTTAACGAGGGCGTTGAGGTAACAACCGGAACGACGGTTAATCTCACGGGTTCGATTGAGATCGGACCGAAGTACGTGATGGTACTCGACCTTAAATAAGCTTAGCGATTGGAGGATGCGGGCAGTGCAACAAAAAAGCTTGCCCCCTTCCCTGCTTCACTTTCACACCAGATGCGACCATGCATCGCCTCGACAAACTTCTTGACGATGGACAGCCCCAGACCGGTAGAGGTTTCGTTACCCGTTGGTTTGGCGCTAAGTTTCTGGTACTTCCCGAAAAGTTTTTTCTTGTCTGCTTCTGTGAGCCCGGGGCCCTCGTCCTTTACCTCGCATACGAGCTTCGCATCCCGGCGCGTTACCTTGACGTACACGTTCTTTTTTCCCGGGGAAAACTTGATCGCGTTTGACAACAAATTTTCAAAGACCTGCTCGGCATAACCCTTGTCGGCAAGTACGATGACGTCCTTCGGAATTTCACAGTGCAGTTGGATGTCTTTCTGGGCGGCTGAAATCCTGTGGCGTTCCACAAGCCCGGCAAGCAGTACTGACAAGTCGACATTGTCGATTTTGAGATTAAGTTTCCTGGATTCGATGGCCTCGACATCGAGGATCTTCGCGATCATGTCGGAAAGGCGTCCCGAACTTTTGTCCATCATGTCGATGTAGCTAAGCGCTTCCGGAGACAATCCGGTTGAGGTGATTCGCATCAGGTTGAGGAGCCCCTTGATCTGATTGAGCGGACTTTTTAAATCGTGCGCGACAATCCCGATAAGGTTATTCTTTTCGTTGTTGAGCGTGAGCAGTTCCTCATTCTTCCTGAGGATCTCGTTCTTCTGCGCCTCAACCTCGCCGTGCATTCTGGTGATCGTTTCATTCGCCTCATGAAGGTAGTCCGACTGATCGAGCAACGATTCCTTCTGCATCTCAAGTTCTTCGTTCTTTCGGAGTAGTTCCTCGCGGACTTCCGAGATCATCAGTTGCTGTTCGATCAGCTCGCGATTCTTGAGGCTGATCTCTTCATACGCTTCCTCCAGCTTTGTGGTAAGCAGCAACAGGTCCTTCTTCTTGTACTCAAGGAGCAGGTTATCGGAGCTGAGGGTTTCCTTCGACTTGTTAAGTTTTCCAATGCGAACCTCTAACCGCTGCGTGCGTTTGCGAAGTTCGTGTTGAAAATCAGGAAGGAGTGCATCCGCCATTTCGCGAATTCGCGCCAGCTTCTTAAGCACTTTCTCCCGTTCTTTTTTGAGATAGCGCGACAACTTCACGTCACCGTCAGCCAATGCAGTCGCCTCTGCCTTGTCGAATATTTTTTCAACAAGGCTTTGATGTTTCCCGACTTCCTTCTGGATATTCCGAAAGTTTTTCATCGACATGCGATTGAACCGATAACGTGGTCAGAGTGACCAAACGACAAGTTATGCGGTTATTTATCAAATTCCCAATAACAAAAGAAGGTCTCCCGCAAATGCGGGAAACCTTGTGGCTCAGATTAGGTAATAAAAATTTTGGTTAATGAGTTTTTTATCCGATGTAAGACTGCGTCAGTCCACGTCGCCGCCAGCGTTCCACTCCAGCAGAATCGCGCCGTGCGGAGGGAGGTCAAGTTGACCGGGATTCTGAATAATCCGGTCATTCAATACATCCCTTACAGAACTTACATTTTTCATATTTTCCTTAAAGCGGCTTGTATCCAGTGAAACGCCATCCTTGTTACCGTTGAGAACCACCATGACTGACTTCTCGTCGTTTTCACGGAAATAGACGTAGACGTTGTCCTGGGGAATATAGTGCGTAAGCCTCCCGTTGTGAATGACCGGTTGCTCCTTCCGCCAGCGTAACAATGTGCGCAGGAAGGCATGGGCTTCTGCCTGCAACGGTGTCCGCCCTTCCCGGACAAACGCGTTGACGGAATCCCCCTCCCAGCCACCTGGAAAATCCAGTCTGACGTCCGGGTGGTGGCCGCCATCGCCGTCCATGAGGATCTCGCTGCCGTAATAAAGCTGCGGAATGCCGCGCGTCGTGAGTAAAAACAGCAACCCCTGTTTGTATTTGCGGATATCCTTCTGGCACAGGAGAAAGAATCTGCTTACGTCGTGGTTATCCAGGAATATGACATTGTTGTTTGGATCCGGGTAACTGAAATCCTTGCTGAGCAATCCATACAGCTGCATCATCCCGGAATCCCATCCGGCCTCACCGTTCAACGCGCGCGGTACTGCAAAAAACAACGGGAAGTCGGTGACCGATGGCAGGTGCGACTCATATCCATCGGCATTGCCAGCCCCTTTCTGCCAGTAGGCTGTCGTGGCCACATCATCGATCCACACCTCTCCTACGATGTTGAAGTCAGGGTATGCCTCCATGACCTGCCGCGCCCACTCCGCCATAAAATGTTTGTCAGGATAGGGGTACGTGTCCATTCGTATGCCGTCAATCCCGGCGTACTCGATCCACCAGATCGTATTCTGGATGAGGTATTTTGCAAACAAGGAATTCGACTGGTTGATATCGGGCATGGTTGTATCAAACCACCCATCGTTCATTTTCTCTGCATCGGCGGATGCTAGGTACGGATCGGACCGGACAGTAGTCCTGTAGTTGGATCGCGTGAATTCCGGAAACTGGTGAATCCAGTCCTTCTCCGGAAGGTCTTTCACCAGCCAGTGTTCGTTCCCGATGTGATTCATCACCATATCCTGAATCACTTTCATTCCACGCTTATGGCACTCGTCAATCAACGCCAGATATTCCGCATTTCCTCCAAATCGTTTATCGACCGCATAAAGATCCGTGATCGCGTAACCATGATAACTTGCGCGGCGCTGGTTGTTTTCCAGCACCGGGTTCAGCCACAGCGCTGTCACCCCAAGGTCGGTCACATAGTCCAGGTGTTTTCTGATTCCCTGAATATCGCCACCGTGGCGGCCGGAGGGCCTCGAACGATTCGCGCCTTCATACATCCCGGGAACAGAGTCGTTGCCCGGATCGCCGTTCGCAAACCGGTCCGGCATGATCAGGTAGATCACGTCAGAAGAGTTGAAACCCTGAATCCTGCCACTGCTTTGCGACCTGGTCTTGAGCTCATAGGTAACCTGCGTTGTCTTCTTTCCCATCCGGAATGAAAATGGAATAACCCCTGCCTTTGCATCCGGTGAGATATTCACGTTCACAAACAGGTAGTGCGGGTTTTCGACCTTTGTTACCTCACCAAGCGTAACGCCCGGATACGTCATTTCGACCGTCGCAGATGACAGGTCGGTAGCTTTAGAATAAAACAGGATCTGAAGAGACTTTTCCTTCATGCCCGTCCACCAGAACGGGGGTTCGACACGATCAAAAACCACCTTGCCGCGCTGCGCGAATCCGTCAAATGAAAATATGACGATCGCGATTATGCTTAACGTTCTTATCATGATCTATCGGGTCTTGACTATTTTGATGGTTGTCCGAACACCATCGCTATTCTCACTGCTGAGGAGATAAATCGCCGGACTCAATCCACTGATGTCATATTCGCCTTCGGCGATCTGTTCCATTGGTACCGGAACGCCTCTATTGTCGGTCAGCCTCACCGTTGAACGAGGCGCCTTTCGAACAAATAGTTTTCCCGTTGTAGGATTGGGAAACGCCTCCACTTTCGCGGACATGCGTTCACCGCCAACCGCAGAGGTAATCGGGCCTGATCCAATGGCTACGTCGGTGTAAAGCTTGTATTCACCAGCATTGAGCTGCACCTGAAAAGGCGTTGAGGTGACGTTTACCGGCGCTCCCCCGCCGTAGTAATCGTACCACACGCCAATATGTGGAAAGTTCACGGCAACGGCCTGACCCGCCAACTCCATGTTCGCCACAACCTGAACATTCATGTTATCGGTGGATGAAGGCGTTGCTGTATAAGGGGAGTTTCTGACGGTAACCTGCTTTAACAGAGAATTTCCTGCAGTGATTGTTGCCTCACCCTCGGAGAAGACATCGTACGTTGTGTGCAGTTTGATAAGGTCAGCCGTAAACAGGAATAACCCGGCCCGGGACGCGTCATTCATGTAATCCCACCGGACCGGTTTGGGGCTGACACGACAATTATTGTTCACCGAGCCGTCTTCGCACGTGTTGATACTAAAATCATATCCGAGTTCACCAAACTGCCAGAGCATCTTTGGGCCAGGTATTGCATAAAAAAGTACCGACGCCGCCTTGATGCGATCGATCGATGTGTTTTTCTGTTTCACTGAATATGTACCCTGAACGTTTCCGAACTGAATGTTCTTGTACATCAGCCTTTCCTCATCATGACTTTCCATGTAAGCTACCAGGTGTGGGTAGTTCCAGTCTCGCTTCACAAAGCTTGTGCCGCTGATGTCGGAATTTTCGCTGTAGCCCATAGTTACCTGGTTGTAGGCGTGGTTCATATTGCCCCAGAGCATCATGCCCTTCCCTTCGTCGGCGCGGTATTCAGCCAGTTCCTTTTCCTCCAGGTTTACCGAAAGGTGCTCGAGAATGACAACGGCCTTAGGGGAATGTTCCCATATCCGGTCGGCCATCCTCTTCAGCAGTGCAATACGGCTTGCATCGTATGCGCTCCACGCGTCTACGTTGTTAGGGTTATTGGTTTGCGTAAATCCCTTTGAGAGGTCAAAGCGGAATCCGTCGACCCGGTATTCATTCAGCCAGTAATGATTGACTGTATCGAGATACGCCTGTGTGTATTCGCTCTCATGGTTCATGTCGAAGAAGACATTGAACGGATGGCGCGCGTCTGGATTGAACCACTTGTTCGTTGGCTTCGGTTTTCCTGCACCAAAGTCAAAGTCCATCATCACGTATGTGTTCGGCATGTCCTGATGATTCATGGCGATATCAAGAATTACGGCGATTCCCTCCTGGTGGCATTTATCGATGAAAGCCTTGAGTTCATTCTTGGGGCCATAATATTTGTCGGGGGCAAACATGAACGCCGGGTTATATCCCCAGCTTTCATTGCCGTTAAACTCCATGATCGGCATCAGTTCCACGGCGTTAACGCCAAGCCGTTTGAGATAGCTTATTGTGTCAGCCAGGTTTTTGTATGTTCTGCCATCGGCGCCAAAAAAATCGCGAATGAGAAGCTCATAGATCACGAGATTCTCCTTTGCCGGAACCTCATATTTCGGCATTTGCCACTGATAGGGCTCCTGTCCCGTCTGCAGCACCGCCACCCTGTTGAAATACCATTTGGACGACAACGCCGCTGTAGGGAATGGCTTAAGGTTCGGATAAACGGAAGCAGGAATATACTGATCATCCGGGTCAAGGATCTTGTCGGCATACGGATCAGCAACGTAAACACCGTCTTCCAGCAAATACTGGAAACCGTACTCTGTACCAGGTGTCAGACCGGTGATCGTGATCCAGAAAAACTCACCGTCTTTTTTCATCTGGTATTCCGGACTCACCTCCCAGTCATTAAAATCTCCCCGAACATAAACGGATTTTTTATCCGGTGCCCACAGGCACAGGGTTGCGATCGTTTCGTCGGTATCGTAATTAATGCCGGCAATGACGCCTGCGGGTCTTTCAGCGTCCGGACTTGTAGCCGGAAAGTACTGGAATGACGTTTCACTCGAGTGTCCTCCGGACGTTGCAGTGATTCGTATCTCCCCTGCATTCGCGCCGGCAACCGTGTAGTTATACACGTAGTTCCGGATACCGTCCTGCTCGTCCGTAAGCACATCATTAACGTAAAGCTGGAAGTCCGCATCGACGGGAGTCTCGGCTTCAATACGTATCTGCTCACCGGCGTCGGCGAAGACGGGCATCGCGGCGGGCTCAACGAGCTTTACCTGAAACGAGCCGTCCCAGAAATCGGCGAGGTAATCACTAGTCTGTCCGTTAGACCAGTCGTTTCCCTTAAGCAGCATCCCGATCTTCGTTTCGGCGGCGATGCTTCCATCGAAGAAATCCGCCGGCGTGAACGTAATCGCAAAGAGCGTTCTGCCGTCGACCACGCTCTTTGTGAACTTCGCATTGTCCGTCAGCGCAGCGTTACTGTTTGCGGGATTGACATTGTATTTGGCGTTCGTGTTCTTTCCCGGTATCCACACCCATATCCAGGCATTGGTGAGTGATGCAAGCGACGTACCAGTCACGTCATACGTCACCGTAACCGGGTCGTTGGGCCGAAACAGCGCGGGAGAGAGACTCGGATTAAGTGTTACGGTGTTGCTTTGTCCTGAGGCAGAAAGCGCCGCGAGAAAAAAGAATAAGCTGTAGAGTTTCTTCATTCAACTGGGTTTAGGTAGAAAGTAATCAGGGGCCTGACTGACCCCTGATACTTTACATTATGTCATTAATACTTAACGCTGCTCCAGGTTGGATTAGCTGGATCGCTGAAGTCCAGCGTGATCGTGTAAATACCAGCTTCCGATGCGATAT